>NZ_RZRO01000020.1:0-78018 GCF_003997975.1 Mesorhizobium sp. M7A.F.Ca.US.005.03.1.1 | reverse complement strand
CCTCAGCGCCGCAGGGACGCCTTTTCTCAAGAAGGCCGTAATGTCGCTTTCAGGCGTCAGGTCCTCGACGCAAGACGAACCAGACGGACCCGCCGAGCCCCTCCCCCGCGTCGAGGACCTGACGCCTGAAAGCGACATTACGGCCTTCTTGAGAAAAGGCGTCCCTGCGGCGCTGAGGAGCGCCGCGACGCGCAGGATGTGGTCTCTCGATCCGGCAATTCGCGATTATGTCGGTCCCTCCGAATACGCCTGGGACTTCAACCAGGCGGGTTCGATGGCAGGGTTCGGCCCGCTGGACGCGAAGGAAGCAGTCGTCAGCTTTCTATCAAAGATGGCTTTACCCATCGAAGCGAATGAGCGGGAAACAGCCGCAATTCCCCGGCCTTGGCCCGCCCAGGCGCCCGGCGAAGCGCACGCCCAATGGCCGGAGAATACGCCACCAGTTGGCGAAGCTGATACCGATGCGCCAGAAGCCCAGACCGTCGAGCCTACCGAGGTGAGGTCGCCAGTTGACGGAGCAGGTGAGATAGAGGCGGCGGACGCGGGCCCTGTCTCTCCGCCCTCGCGTACCGAGGTCCTCTCCCGGCCGCGCCACGGCAGAGCGATCCCGCGCTGACGCCGGGACCTGCTGCACCCGTAGCGCAGAGCCACGATAGCTCACCCAATCAGGGGCCCACGATCAAGGTCACACGACCAACACCGACTTGCTACTAGACCAGCCGCACGAATTCGTCAGACTGCTGTTGCAATCGTTCGGGGTGGGGCTACAATCGCTGACCTAATCTCGGAAGCACGGTCAAGGTCACACGATGAACCCGGACTTGCCCCTGGACCAGGCGTATGGATCGTCGGATGGAGCGGATGCTTCAATCATCGATTTCGATGGCGCTGATCTTGACGATATCGATCAAGCCCGCGCCGACGAATATGCCCTCTTCGCGTTGCTATTGCTCAAGCCACCCGATAGCGGCTTCCTGACCCGGCTTGCCCGCCTGCAAGACAGCAGCGACACGCCGCTCGGTCGCGCTCACGCTGCCTTGGGCCGGGCAGCGGCCTGCACCTGCGCGGATGATATCAATCGCGAATATTTCGAACTTTTCATCGGCGTGGGACGCGGAGAGCTTCTTCCCTACGCTTCCTACTATCTCACGGGCTTTCTCAACGAACGGCCACTCGCCCGCCTGCGCCAGGACATGATGCGCCTGGGCATGGAGCGAGCCGCCGGCCACTGCGACCCGGAGGATCATCTCGGAACGCTCTGCGAGATCATGAGCGGCTTTGCCAGCAATCATTTCGAGGTGGCGGCCGGCGAAGAGCAGGCTTTCTTCGAACGGCACCTCGCGCCATGGGCCGGACGTTTCTTTGGCGATCTGGAAAGCGCAAAAACGGCGAAATTCTACCGATCGGTCGGGGTGGCCGGTCGAACCTTTATCGACATCGAAACTGAAGCCTTTGCCATGGAGACGCGGCGAAGCGCATAGGAAATGCAAGCGGGCCGGATGCCCCTGACAGATGGAGGTTGCAATGCAGGAGGAGCGATCGACGGGACTGAGCCGGCGCAGCTTCCTCCGGGCGTTCGGCGGCGCCTCCACCACCGCCGTTGCGGCGGCGGCACTGGCTCCGCGCGAAGCGCAAGCCTATGACCCCGGTGAAGACGAGATGCGGGCCCGCTACCGGGAAACCGATCACATCAAGGCCTATTACCGCGTGAACCGCTACCCTGAAAAGAAGTGAGGCCGCCATGCTGACGAAGCGCAAAAGCGGACAGGCAAGCCGCACAAGACTGCAAAGCCTCCTTGCTGGCACGGATTCGGCTCCATTCGACCGACGGACATTCCTCCGCCGCTCCGGCCTCGCAGTTGGCGGAATAGCCGCGCTCAGCTCGTTTCAGTTCGGCACGGTAAGCAAAGCCGCGGCGATCAGCCCGCCGCAGCCGGGAGTGCCGACCGAGTTGAAGAAAAGTGTCTGCACACATTGCGCTGTCGGCTGCACGGTCACGGCGGAAGTCCAGAACGGCGTGTGGACCGGACAGGAGCCATCGTGGGACAGCCCCATCAATCGAGGCTCGCATTGCGCCAAAGGCGCAAGCGTGCGCGAGCTGGTACATAGCGACCGCCGCCTGAAATACCCCGTGAGGCTTTCCGGCGGCAAGTGGGAGCGCATCTCCTGGGATGACGCCATCAATGGGATCGGCGACAAGCTTCTCGACATTCGTGAGAAGTCCGGACCGGAGTCGGCCTACTGGATGGGATCGGCGAAGTTCTCCAACGAGGGGACTTACCTCTTCCGCAAGCTTGCGGCCCTGTGGGGAACCAATAACCAGGACCACCAGGCGAGGATCTGCCATTCGACGACGGTTTCGGGCGTGGCCAATACCTGGGGCTACGGCGCGATGACCAATTCCTTCAACGACATCCGCAATTCCAAGACGCTCATAGTGCTGGGCGGGAACCCTGCCGAAGCACATCCAGTCGCCATGCAGCATCTGCTCGAAGGCAAGGAACTCAACAAGTCCAACTTCATCGTGATGGATCCGCGGTTCACCCGTACGGCCGCGCATGCCACCGAGTTTGCTCGCATTCGGTCTGGCACCGACATCGCGGTGCTGTGGGGCTTGCTCTGGCACATTTTCGAGAATGGTTGGGAGGACAAGGAATTCATAGCCCAGCGCGTTTACGGGATGGACGAAGTCCGCAAGGAGGTGGGGAAATATCCGCCCGACGAGGTCGAGCGCATCACTGGTGTGCCTGGCGAGCAGATGAAGCGCATCGCCGAGATGTTCGCCACGCAAAAGCCATCGACGATAATCTGGTGCATGGGGCAGACCCACCACACGACCGGAACAGCCAACGTGCGCGCCAGCTGCATCTTGTGCCTCGCCACGGGCAATGTTGGCAAGCCGGGCACCGGCGCCAACATCTTCCGTGGACATGACAACGTGCAGGGCGCGACCGACATTGGATTGGATGTGGTGACCCTGCCCTTTTACTATGGCCTGACGGAGGGCGCCTGGAAGCATTGGTCGCGAGTCTGGCAAATTCCATACGACGACCTTCTGCGCCGGTTCGACTCCAAGGAGGCGATGGAGACACCCGGCATCCCGCTGACCCGATGGTTCGATGGGGTCGTGCTCCCCAAGGAGGACATTCAGCAGCGTGACAGACTGCGGGCGATGTTCGTCCAGGGCCACGCCAGCAACAGCATCACACGCATACCGGAATCAATGAAGGGCCTGGCCGGCCTCGAACTGCTCGTCGTTGCCGATCCGCACCCGACGACCTGGGCATCGCTGGCAGTTCAGGCCGGGCGCAAGGAAAACGTCTATCTGCTGCCGGTCTGTACGCAATTCGAGACTTCCGGCTCGCGCGTCGCCTCCAACCGATCTCTGCAGTGGGGCGAGCAGATCGTCAAGCCAAGCTTCGAGCAGAAGGACGACTATCAGGTCATCTACCTGCTCGCGAAGAAGCTCGGCCTTGCCGACTGGATGTTCAAGAACATCGCGGTCGAGGGTGACCGGCCGCAACCGGAGGACGTACTGCGTGAGATGAACCGCGGAAGCTGGTCGACCGGCTACTGCGGTCAATCGCCGGAGCGCCTCAAGGCGCATATGAAAAACCAGCACAAGTTTGATCTTGTGACGCTACGCGCGCCGAAGGACGATCCGGAGGTCGGCGGCGACTATTACGGCCTGCCCTGGCCATGCTGGGGCAAGCCGGAAATACGCCATCCTGGCACGGCCAACCTTTACAGCACCGACCTGCATGTAATGGATGGCGGCAGTCCCTTCCGGGCCCGTTTCGGTGTGGAGCGTAACGGCGAGACGCTTCTTGCCGAAGGCTCCTACACGCAAGGCTCGGAACTGACCGACGGCTATCCGGAATTCACGATGGCGGTGCTGCAAAAGCTCGGCTGGGACAAGGACTTGAGTGCGGAGGAACTCAAAGTCATCCAGACGATCGGCGATGATATGGGTGACATCGGCAAGGTCTCGTGGTCGACCGACCTGTCGGGCGGCATCCAGCGCGTCGTGCTCAGCCACGGCTGTCACCCCTACGGAAACGGAAAGGCCAGGGCTGTCGCCTGGAACTTGCCCGACCCGGTGCCGATCCATCGTGAGCCGATCTATACCCCCAGGGTGGACCTAGTCGCAAAATATCCGACCTATCCTGACGCCAAGCAGTTCCGTTTGCCGAATATCGGCTTCAGCGTTCAGAAGGCGGCGGTGGACAAGGGCGTCGCGAAATCCTTCCCGATCATCCTGACGACCGGTCGCCTGGTCGAATATGAAGGCGGCGGCGAGGAAACCCGCTCAAACCGGTGGTTGGCCGAGTTGCAGCAGGAGATGTTCGTCGAAATCAATCCCGCGGACGCAGCCGCCCGCGGCATTGGCGACGGCGTCTGGGTGTGGGTGACCGGCGCGGAGAACGATTCCAAAGCGCGGGTGAAGGCTTTGGTGACCGAGCGTGTTGGCAAGGGAGTAGCGTTCATGCCTTTCCACTTCGGCGGCTGGTTCCAGGGTGAGACCCTGCGGGCCAACTACCCCGAAGGCGCCGATCCCTATGTGCTCGGTGAAAGCGCAAACAGCATCACCACCTACGGCTATGACCCGGTAACGGGCATGCAGGAGCCGAAAGTCACGTTGTGCCAGATCGCGATGGCGTAACAGGGAGGTGCGGAAAATGGCCAGGATGAAGTTCCTCTGCGACGCCGATCGCTGCATTGAGTGCAACGCTTGCGTCACCGCCTGCAAGAACGAGCACGATGTGCCTTGGGGCATTAACCGCCGCCGCGTCGTCACGATCCATGACGGCAAGCCCGGCGAGCGCTCCGTCTCGATGGCCTGCATGCATTGCACCGACGCCCCGTGCGCGGCGGTGTGCCCCGTCGCATGCTTCTATACGACTGCCGACGCGGTGGTGCTGCACTCTAAGGATTTGTGCATCGGCTGTGGCTATTGCTTCTACGCCTGTCCGTTCGGCGCGCCGCAATACCCGCGCGTCGGCAATTTCGGATCGCGCGGCAAGATGGACAAGTGCACGTTCTGCGCGGCCGGTCCGGAGCCGGACTCGACCGAGGCCGAATATGCAAAATATGGCGCCAACCGGCTGGCCGAAGGCAAGCTGCCGCTTTGCGCCGAGATGTGCTCGACCAAGTCGCTGCTGGCCGGCGACGGCGAGATCATCGCTGCGATCTACAAGGAACGCGTGACGAAGCGCGGCTACGGCTCCGGTGCGTGGGGGTGGCAGACGGCCTATCGGGAGACAATTGAGGTATAGTTCATCGCGGTGCCGATTGGTTCGCGCAGACAAACAAGCTCAGGAGGACCGAGCAAATGCGTATCTCGAGCCTTGGTCGACTGATTTCCCCGGCGGCCGCCGCACTCATTCTGGCTCTCGGCCTGCTTGTTGTTCCGGCCAGGGCGCAGGACGCCGGTTCAGGAAACAACCCGACCGCCCAGGCTGTCAGCGAGCGGCAACTTCTCGATGAACTCAACAAAATCCGGGGCCGCGTCACCATACCGGACGGCAAGGCCGCCACGCTGCAGCAGCCGCAGGGCCGCGACTACCAGGGCTTCCATGAGCGCGTGCTGCCCTGGATCGGCGGCATTGCGATCCTCGGCATGCTGGTCGTGCTGGCGCTGTTCTATTTCGTCAGAGGCCGCATCCGCGTCGCGGCGGGTGAATCAGGCGTCAGGATCCTGCGCTTCAACGCCATCGAACGGCTTGCCCATTGGACGACTGCCACAGCGTTCATCATCCTGGCCGTTACCGGCTTGAATCTCGTATTCGGCAAACGCCTGCTGATGCCGCTGATCGGACCGGACGCGTTCTCGGCATGGTCGTTTTGGGCGAAATACGCGCATGACTTCGTCGCCTGGGCATTCATGCTGGGCGTACTTGTCATGCTGGTCGCCTGGGTCTGGGACAACCTGCCCGACCGCTACGATGCCAACTGGCTGAAGGTCGGCGGCGGATTCTTCGACAAGTCGAACCGGACGCACCCGCCGGCGGCACGCTTCAACACAGGACAGAAGCTTATCTTCTGGGCGGTCCTGCTGGGCGGAATTGCCTTGTCGGTGTCCGGCATCTACATGCTGTTCCCATTCTCCTTCGCCGATATCAACGGCATGCAGACGGCCCAGTATGTTCATGCGGTCGTAGGCGTCCTCCTGATCGCCGTCATCATCGCCCACATCTATATCGGCACGCTCGGCATGGAAGGCGCCTACGAAGCCATGGTGTCCGGCACAGTGGATCTGAATTGGGCCAAGGAGCACCACAGCGCCTGGGTTGCCAAGCAGCAGGCGAAGACGGGCGATGCTACGCCGGAGACTTCCGCTGAGCCGGCCGAATAGCGTTTCTATCGCTGGTCGACTGCAGCCCAATCGCTCAGGAGGTAGTTGGTCATGATTTGCCGGCGGAGCCGCCGGCGGGATCGCCCGACCAGTTCTGCCCGACGAGATTGTGGCCCGGATCGCCCACCCGGGCACTGTCGGTGCTGAAGACCTGCCAGGAAGGCACCTGCTGTGCGCGCAAAACATAGCCGGCACCAAAGGCAACTAAGACGGTAACGACAATTCCCGTCAAAATCATACGCATCCCGCCTGCTCCTTCATTCTCGAGACGGGCCCGCCAGCCACCGTTCTTGCTCTCGCTATTTCGGCGTGGCCGCCTGCGGCGCTAGACGCTGGGCACCGGCAGCCCCTGTGGGCTCGGCCGGCACAACCGCCTTCTGCTGATATTGCATATCGAGTGCTGCCAATGCAATCAGCGGCGGTGGCATGGCAACGCCGGCAACTCTCATGGCGCGAGCCGTTTTCTGGCACTGGGCGATATCGTTCGCATCGGCGAGTTGCTCTGCCGCTTCGACAGTCAGCACGGATTCCTTGGGCGTGCTGGTCACGTCTGCGGGGGGCAGCGGCGCTGCCCTGCTTTCTTTCTGCGGGGCATTGTGCGCCGATCCGCTGGCTGCGTTGTCCTTGCCTGGCTGGGGAGCGTCGGTTGCCACGCCGTCCTGTCCGGTGATTTTTTGCGCAGAGCCCGTACCACCCTCCGACTTCGCTGGGTCGCCCGATCCGGTCGTGCCCTGCTTAGCTGAAGCCGCATCCGGCTTCTTTGCCGCGCCGGTGGGTGGGGGCGTCTCAGCTGGAGGCGCTTTCATGAAGGCGAGGATCTCGTGACAGAGGTTGACCGGGCCGCCTTGCCCCGACGCAACCACCTGACCGGCAGGCGCCTCAGCGGTCGGTGCGGCTGGCTGAGGCGTCGCGGTCTGTGCCTGGGAGGCCGAAACCGAGAGTGTAAGCATTCCCGCGAGGGCAATTCTTCTCATCGCTAGCTCCTTCCCCTTCGTGTCAGACGGTGCCGCCGGATGCAGTCGGGGCACCACCGTCGCACGCGTGCCAATCCAGACGAAATGTCCAACGCCGCCTTGCGTTCCATTGCTGCCTTCAACTATCAGGTTCCCGCATCGTCAACCCCCGTTATGAGGGCTCGGGCACGGATCGCCGCATTACCGGCGCACCCGGGTCGGCTTATGTCGCCGAGCCGGTCTGCTTCAGCCGCACAAGAACAGCACAACGACTTTCGCCCTGACGTACTTGAGGCATCACCGTGCCGGCTGCACATGTTTTCGCCCGAATGACGCCGATCCGTGGAGCAGCACTCGGTTGCGGCCGGATTGTTTGGCAAGGTAGAGCGCCGCATCCGCGTGACTCTGTAACTGCTCTGGTGAGATGGCCTCGTCAGTCGTCTGAACTGCAACTCCAATGCTGAGTGTGACGCTAGGCGACATGCGGGATGCAGGGTTGGGAAAAGCCGCGGCCTCAACGCTCTGACGAATTCGCTCGGCCACCGCGACGGCCTCTTCCTCGTCCACCCCGGGCAGCAACACCAGGAACTCTTCGCCGCCGTAGCGGGCCACCTGATCGCGGTCGCGCCTCACGTTTTCCTGGATCATTCTGGCGACCTCGACCAGACAGCGATCGCCCTGGGCATGGCCGAGGTGGTCGTTCAGCTTCTTGTCGTCGATGTCGCACATCAGCATGGCGGCACCGCCGTGGCATTTCCGGCCACCGTCCCATAGACGGTCAAGCGTTTCCGTCATCCAGCGCCGGTTGGCTATGCCAGTGAGCGGATCAGTCCTCGCCAAAAGTTTCAGCCGATCATTCGCTTCCGCCAGTTCGGCGACCCTGCGCCGGTCGCGAAGCTCAAACAGGAAGGTCTTCTGAGCGAGAATTGTCATGCTGCGCCGCGCGGCGACCGTTGCGAAGATGCCGCTGGTGAAAACAACGTCGCAGCCACGGCGCTGCCAAATTCGATGCCCGGGTTGTGTAGTTGAAAAACGAGATAGAGACCGAGCGCCAAGGCGGCAATAGTCACCGTCCAGGCCAGCGGAACCCCGAAGATGATGATGGCTGTGATGGCCACGAACAGCATGATGTTCAAGTGCCGTTCGTAGAACTCGCCACCAGCGCTTACGCCGACCAACGCAACCGACAACAAAATGAGGAAGAAGCCCGCGATCAGCGAAGCCCCTTGTAGCCACGGCGCCCGCGGCTTTCGCCAGATAAGAACGACGGCCACAGCGACGGGCGGAATGATGGCGCCAGGCAGGAGCATGGATAGCGCAGTTGCCCTTGGGAGCATCACCATGTTGAGCGCGAGTGTCAGCACGTCCAACAAAGCCACCCAGACCATCCAGGCTCGGATGATCTTTGTCTGCGACCAGACACGCGCTCGAAACAGGCGGTAGATCTCGCCCGTCAGCCGGATATCGCGCGTGCGGCTCGCCAGTAGTCGGTCGACTTCTGCAGTTATGGCCAGGACTATCCTGCACGTCTAGGTGCATCCGTTCTGTCAAATATCGGCCCTTACAACTGGTTTCTCCTGAATGTTCCGCCCGAGCCATCCGCTCCTCGGGATGGACAAGAATGCCAAGCTATCCTGAAGATTTGATTTCCAGAGGTACCGACTTGCGAATTCCGCTGTGATCCCTGCAAGCGTTTACGGCTCCATCATGGCTCGCGGCCTGCTGCCAAGCCGCGCCCACTGACGAGACCGTGCCCCGATCAGTGTCTCTTCGAGCAAAGGCGTACGGAGCGCATGAGAATGTCTTGGACTGCCCCTCCACTATCAAGTCGGGGTCGAAATCCAAAAGCCACCGTCTGCTGGCGGCTCAAGGCACTTGCCTAACTCCTAGCTATCTTTCCGATCGTGATAGCCACAATCTCACGAATTCTCTGGCGGGGATGACACTGTCGATGAAGGTGGTGGGATTGTCCACGGGCTGGACCTAGACGCCAAGATGGTGTTGCAGCAGCCCCGCCTGGATCTTGAGTTCGGCGGCCGGGCCTTCGTGGGCGATATGGCCATTGTTGATGATATAAACGCGGCTCGCGAGCGCCAGCGTCGCTGCGATGTTCTGTTCCACCAGCACAATTGTCTGCCCTGCCTGGACCAGCTCGCGGCAGGCGCGCACCAAGTCGTACACAATGACTGGAGCAAGTCCTTCGAAGGGTTCATCAAGCAGGAGGATCTTTGGGTTGCGCACCAATGCACGCGCTATAGCCAGCATCTGCTGTTCGCCACCTGACAAATCCGTACCACGGCTGGCGCGTCGTTCCTTCAGCCGGGGGAACATCGTGTAAATGCGTTCCAGCGGCCACCGGTCATCCGCAGTCAACCCGGCCAGAATGATGTTTTCCTCGACGCTCAGGCTGCCGAAGATGCGTCGATTCTCGTGCACGAGTTGCATGCCTTCCCGAGCGATGCTGTGCGCCTTCCTGCCAACCAGTTCGACCCCGTCTAGTTCAACCGAGCCGGTCCGCGGCGTCACGACCCCCATCAGGCTCTTCAGCGTCGTCGACTTGCCAGCGCCGTTGCGGCCCAGGAGCGCCACGACCTCATTCTTCTCGACCCTCAATGTGACGTCGAACAGAATGTGACTGTCACCATAATAGCTGTTTAATGCTCTCACATCGAGCAGGCTCATGCCACCTCTCCATGTACACCGCCAAGGTAGGCTTCCTGCACCTTTGCGTTGGCCTTGATCTCACTGGGCGTGCCTTCGGCCAGCACCCTGCCCTCCTGCAGGACGGTGATTTTCTCGACCAGCTCGAAGAGCGAATCCATATCGTGGTCGATGATGATCATCGTGCGTGCACGCGCGATTGACTTGAGCAGCGCCACGGTCTCGACGCGCTCGCGCGGGCTCATGCCGGCAAGCGGTTCGTCAAGCAGGAGCAGGCTCGGCGACGTCGCCAGTGCAAGACCGATTTCCAGCCGCCGCTTCTCGCCATAAGCCAGTTCCGAAACTGGCCGATCGAGCCGCGCCGTAAGGTTCACCAGCGCCGCCGTTCGCTCGACCTGCTCGCTGAGACTGGGAACGCTGTGGATACTCTTGAACAGATCAAGCCGGAACTTTCCACGCGCCTCGCCCAGCGCGGCAATCATCAGGTTCCGCCGCACCGTCAAGCGGTCGAATAGCTGGTTGATCTGGTAGCTTTTGGTGAGCCCGAGCTGGCACACCTCGGATACGCCCATGCCCGTAATATCGCGGCCGGCCAGTATGATGCGGCCGGAGGTTGGCGCGATCTCGCAGGTGAGCATCTTGAAGAACGTCGTCTTGCCCGCGCCGTTGGGTCCAATGATGCCCCGTATCTCCCCATGATCGACGCTGAGGTCGATGTCGCTGTTGGCTGTGATACCGCCATAGCGTTTGGTTAGGCCCTGCACCTGCAGGATCGGTCCGGATGCTGGCGCAGCACCACGCCGGCGCGCCGGCATCGGTTCGACGGCGGTCACGACGTGCGGCGCACTCTCGACCGCGGTATTGGACGATTCGATGCGCTTGCGGCCACCGGTCAACCCATAGAGATCGACGATCGCACCGACGATGCCGCGCCGCAGGAAGCAGACCAGCAGCACGAAAACGATGCCGAGCACCAACTTCCATGTGGCGCCGAGATGCAATGTGTTCTGGAAAAAGTCGCTGAGATAGAGCCACACCGTCGCGCCCACCAGCGGCCCGAACAGTGTGCCGGCACCGCCGATCGCCGTCTGCATCACGACCTGGCCGGACGTGTCGAACATGAAAGCGTCCGGCGGCATGAAGCCCTGCATCACGCCCAACAGGCCGCCGGCAAAGCCGGCATAGATCGCGGCAACCACGAAGGCCGTGAGCTTGTAGCCGTGTATGTCGTGGCCCAGCGCCGCGGCGCGGAGCGGATTGTCGCGGATCGCCGAAAGGATCGCGCCAACGGGCGAGCGTACGATGCGCAGTGCGACGGCAATGCCGATGAAATAGCAGAACGCCAGGAAGGTATACATCGTCCAGTCGGTGTTGAATTCAAGCACCGTGAAGCCGAGGTTGACGACCGGGGTTGGCACGCCAGGCAAGCCGTTCTCGCCGCCCGTGAATGCCGAGAGCGGATTGAACTCGACAAAGAAGAAGACTTCGGCGATCGCCACCGTGATCATGGCGAAATAGATACCGGTGCGTCGCAGGGCTATCAACCCGATCACGTAGCCGACGACACCCGACACGACGGCGCCCAGGACAATGGCAGCCATGACATAAGAGAAGCCGGTTTCAGTCAGGAGATAGGCGGCGAACATCCCGCCAGTACCGTAGAAGGCCGACTGGCCGAAGGACAGCAATCCCGTGTAGCCGAACAGGATGTCGAAGCCGATCCCGAACAGTCCCCAGATCAGGATACGATTGATCGTGCTGGGCGAGAACCCGAGATGGGGCAGAACGAAAGGCGCCAGGACGAGCGCCAGCGCCGTCAGAAGCTCGACGAGGAAGGGATGTTTGATGTTCATGGCCGACCGCGTCTACTCACGCCCTGCCGTGCCGAGCAGCCCGTGCGGTCGAAGCACCAACACCAGCGTCATCGCCACGAACAGCATGACATACGAATAACCAGGATTGAACATCGAGGTGATGCTGATGATTTCGCCGGCGATGAGGCCGCCAAGGATGGCGCCGGTAAAGGAACCGACACCGCCGATTACCACGACCACAAAGGTCTGGACCAGTATGGCTTCCCCGACATCGGGCGCGATCGACACCACGGGTGCGTTGACAATACCGGCGAAGCCAGCTGCCATGGCTCCGATGCCGAAGACGAGCATGAAGATCTTGTAGACATCGATTCCAAGCGAGTCGACCATTACCGAATCCTCGATGCCTGCTCGCACGATCATCCCGATGCGGGTGCGATAGAGCACGACATAGAGCATCAGCAGCGCCAGGGCGACGATGCCGAGGAGCGCCAATCGGTAGGTGGGATAGACCATGAAGCCGAGATGGGTAATGCCGACTAGCGAGGCGGGCGGCGGCACCGTGTGCGAGAGGCTGCCGAAGAAAAAGCGGACCGTCTCGACGAAAACGATGCCGAGCCCGAATGTGACGAGAAGCTGGTCCTCGAGCGGCCGCGTGTAGAAATGGCGAACGATCAGCCGCTCGATCAACACCCCCACGATCATCACGAACAGCGATCCGGCCGCCACCGCGGCGAGGAATGAACCTGTGTAGGTGTAGGCGAGCCAGCCGGCATAGCCACCGAGCATGAACATCGCGCCGTGGGCAAGGTTCAGGACGCCGAGCGTCCCGTAGATGATGGTCAGCCCGGAGGAGATCAGCGCCAGAAGCGCGCCGAGTACGAGCCCATTGAAGCACTGCGAAATGAAATTTGCCCAGTTGATCACTCTGCGCCCACCTTAGTCATGAAAAATATGCCCTGCCCGCGCGCCAGCAAGGGTTTGGCAGACAAGTCGCGAACAATCGACATCCCACCGAGCGCCGGGAGACGAACCGTCTGCGTCCGGGCAGAGCCAGTCCCGATGCGAGCGCCCTCTCCAGCCGTGGCGAAGCGGAGAAGGCGCTGCGGGCATCAGGTGTAGCTGCCCAGGTTGCAGCCGAACTCGTCGGGCTTCTGCATCAGCGGCGCGCCATCGACGACCTCCACCACATTCCAGTAGTCGTCGTCGCTCTTCATGTCCTTGGGATCCTTACCCTGAACGAGTACGACGGGTCGCACGCACTGATGGTCTTCCGGCCGATAGTGAACGTCGCCGACGAGTGAAGGGATGGTCTCACCCTTCTCGTATTGCTTGATGACGTCCGGCGGATAGAAGCTACCGGCCTGCGACACCATGCGCGCCCAATGAGCGAAGCTGACATAGGCGTTTTCGGCGCCCCATTCCGGCCGATAGCCGAACTTTTGCTGGAATGCGTCCACGAACTGCTTGGCGAGCGGATACTTGTCCTGCAGGGTCCACCAGAAATCGGTAGCGGCAAAAACCCCGGCTGTCAGTTCGGGGCCTACTTCCTTGGCAAGGAAGGGGATCTGGTAGGGGATCACCATCTTCATGCTCGGAGTCAGGCCGAACTGCTTGGCCTGCTGGATTGACAGCACCGCGTCGCGGCCCCAGTTGACGTTGACGATGAATTCGGCGCCCGAATTTGCGATATTGGTCAGATACTGGCTGAAATCCTGGGTGCCCAACGGCGAGACCTGGTCCGTCACCATCTCCCATCCGCCCTGAGAGGTCAGGTAGTCGTTCACCGACTTGGTCACGGTGTGGCCGTAAGTGTAGTCCGGCGTCATGAATGCCGCCTTCTTTCCCTTGCCGTAGGTCTTCACAAGAATCGGGCCGATCGCGTTGGCTGCGGTCTGGCCGTAGAAATTCTGGCGGAAGCCGTAGCGAACGCAGTCCTTGCCTGTTGTGTCGTTTGAGCCGGAGATGCCCGCGACGTAGAGGATCTTCTCGCGCTGCGCGAATTTGTTGAGCGCAACCGCGACCGCCGATGAAGTCGAGCCGGTCATCAGGATGATGTTGTTTTGGTGGATGAAATTCTGCTCGAGCTCGACGGCCTGGTTCGGCTTGGCCGCGCTGTCGGCGGACAACAGCTCGACCTTCTTGCCGAGCAACCCCTTGTCGACCTTCGGCGCCAACGCCTTCATCAACTCGTGGCCGTTGTTGATGTGGTCGACCGCGAGCTGCCAGCCCTTAAGTTCGTCAGCACCTTGCACGGCATAGGCACCGGTAAGGGGCACGGCGGCTCCGATGTAGACGGTGTCGCCCGCCGACCCGGCCGGCCAGGTGCCTATCGCGGGCTTGTCGTCGGCCGCAAAAGCCGCAAAGCTGGATAAGGGCAGAACGGCGCTACCGAGAAGACCTGCGCCCGCGTGCAGCATGCTACGGCGGGATATATGGGAAGTATTTTGATCGTCGAGTGGCATCAGCTGTTCCTCCTTAGCGTGGAGCCGTCGGACGACTCTCATTGTTGTTCCGGAAACCGGTTTTTTTCAGCGAGACGCTGAAAATGGCCTATTTGCATGGGCATTCGCAGTGGCGTAGGCCTGCCAGTCAATACAACTTTCGTTTGATGATTCTGTTCATTGATCTGGATTAATAAGCATAGGAAAGTTTCATTGAAGGTCATGAACATGTGGAGCATGGCATGCCGCTGACCGGCCATCCGATCGTGACCCGACTGACACGTGCAATGAAGCTGGAATCGCTAGACATCAAACGTCTTGAGGCAATCTTCGAGCGCGATCTTACCATTCGGAAACGGGAGGAACTCGTCGTTCACGGCTCCGAGTTCCGAAACCTGTGCTTTGTTAAAGACGGCTACGCGATCCGTTACAGGTTGCTGCGCAGCGGCAGGCGGCAAATCCTGAAGCTTATCCTGCCGGGTGATGTCATTGGATTCCCGGTCAGCTTTTTCGATCGATCGACTTGTGCGGTCGTTGCCGTGAGCGAGCTGACCTACGCCGTGTGCTCGTTCGACGCTTACGTTCGTCTCTGCTACGAGCAGCCCCAATTCGGTCTGGTGTTAAGTTGGCTCGCCGCCCAGGAGGCAGCGACTTATGCGGAACACATTGTCAATCTGGGTCGGCGCACTCCGATTGAAAGGCTGGCGCACCTTTTGCTAGAGATCCACGCGCGTCTCCTGGAGGTGGAACGCGCTGACGAAGAAAGTTTCGACTTGCCATTTTCGCAGGAAGTCATGGCGGACGCGCTCGGGCTGAGCGTGCCCCATCTCAATCGCGTCATTCAGCAATTGCGCGCCGAACACCTTATCACCAGCAACGCGCGCTTTATCGAGCTGACCGATCTTGCGGGCCTTCAAAGATTGGCTCAGTACCAGCCCATGACCCTAATCCCCGTCCCGGGGCCGAAACAGCTGGAGTGATCACACAGCCCTATTGCGAGCGGGCATCGAATGCGTTGTCGATTTGGCCTCTATGTCTGTTATCAAGAGCAACTTTATCAATGCTGACTGCCAGCTGCAGTTGCGTCATCCCATCCTTGCTGAGCATGATCGAACGACTTCACCGAGTGGCGAATGACGTTTCTCCGGGGCGAGGAACTTGGCCGTCAGATTGCAACGATGGGTTAGCAGAGCCGCGTTTGGCAGCAGCTTCCCAGCGATGGTCTCGCTGATCAGCGGCATGGCCGAACCGCCGGCGCCGGGCGTGGTGAACTCGTGCAGCTCGACGAAGGCGAAATTGGAGGTGCGGTCGGTGGCGACGAACATGTTCAGCTTGCCCCGCTCGGTGCGCACCTCCGCGACGTCGATATGGAAGTAGCCGATCGAATAGCTCTTGAACTTCTTCTTTGCCGGCTTGCCGCCGGCGCAGCCGCCGCAAACAGCGGCTCGGACCCTCACCACCGCAGCTTCGCTTCGAAGTTGAACCCGGTGCCAAGGTCACTTGAGGACAAAAAAGTCGCACCGGCTTGGAATAGCTTCGCCATCGTCTCAGTATACGGCACATGAATGCGAGCTTCGACGTCACTCCGCATCTGGAGGATCTGTGGCGGTATGGTCGAGTGCTTACGCACAACGACGCAGACGCCGACGACTTGGTGCAGGAGTCGCTTGTCCGCGCTCTTTCCTTGGCTCGCAGTTACGATTCTTCGCGTCCTCTCATGCCCTGGCTGATCACAATCGTGCGAAATACCTTTCTAACCAGTGCGGTGCGTGCGGACGCAGAGAGGCGGCGGATTGCCGCCTTTGCGGAGCAGTCTGACCCACTGTTACTGCCATCGCAGGAGCACAGCACCGAACTCTCCAATGTCAGAAAGGCGCTGAGAGAGTTGCCTACGGAGCAAGCCGAAGTTCTCCATTTGGTCGGCGTCCTCGGCTTCACCTATTCTGACGCCGCAACAGTACTCGGCGTACCGCAGGGAACTGTTATGTCCCGCCTGAGCCGCGCACGAGTTGCCCTGAAGAACAACATGGAAAAACTACGCGATTGCGCGCCTTCCCAGTTAAAAGTTGTAGGAGGCCGTGATGTGGCCAAGTGACCGTATTTCCGAGGACGAGATCAATCGCTTCCTTGACGGCGAACTGACCCAGCCTCAGAGATCCGACCTCCAGGCACGGCTTGCCCTGGAGCCGGAACTGGCGGCGGAAGTTTTTGCCCAGGCACAGCGCATGGAAGCATTGCGCGTCGCTCAACCGCAGCGGCTTTTCCCGCCCCGAGTTAGCGTGGACAAGGCCAAGCAACTGGAAAGTGCGTTTCGACGGCTAAGAATATTCAGTGCGCTCAAACTGCAAACGGCAGCCGCCTTGCTCATTCTGGCGGGTTGGTCGGCCAACTCATTGACACTGCCTCTCCGCCAGGGAGGGCAAACCACCGATGAGAATTTCATTCTTGCCGCGCGTGATGCCTTGCGAGTCGCCCAGCTGAATGCCGGTCCCGAAAGGGGCAGTGAGCCAAAGCAGGACAAAATCGAGCGACTGGTCGGCGCCATGAACATCAGCATGCCCGCTCTTCCAGCGACATGGAGGGTGAAAGATGTTCAGGTGCAGCCCTGGAACGGGCGGCAGAGCCTTGTCGTGACGGCTGACACACCGAGCGTTGGCCAGATCACACTGGTTGCGGTCGCGATGAGCGGCGAAGACGCCGTACCGCCTACTCCCGCTACGGATGGGCGCGTGCCGACCATATACTGGCAATCGGGCGGCACGGCCTACGCCCTGATGGGCCCTGCCGCGCCCGACCGACTTGAAAAAGAGGCTAAGGAAATCGAGGTGGCCACCCGGAGGAGCGTCGCTGCCAAAATACGGGGCTGAGGACCATTGGGCTATCATTAGTCAAAGGAAAGTGAGACTGCATGTCTGCCGAACAAATCCAGAAACATTTCATACGGTTTCTTGGTTCGGATGTCGGTGTATCGTTCAGTAATCCGTTAGATCCCCGCGAAGTCATTCTGTATCGGCCTGACAAATTGTCCGAGACATTTGTGACGTGGGCGTTCGAGGAACTGAAAAAGACCACGCCGGACGTCGCAAGAAAGATTGACCGACTGCTTGTATCATATGAAACCCGACATGGCCGCACTCGTCGCGGGATAAACATCTCCTCAACCAGCAATGTGCCTCAGCAGCGAAATCCTGAGTTATCGCGAGTTGAGGCTTCGGGGCGGGCGGCATGATAAGGCTTCCGCCGCCGACCCTAGGAGCCCTGCGGTATTACCCGTCGACGTGCCCGATTTGCGAAGAAACCGCGCTCGCGGCCGACATTATCTTGCGAACGGTAGAATTCCAGTGCGCCCGCTGCGGCGGATACGAAATCACCGCCGCCGCGCGCTCGGCAATGCGAGCTATGTCCCCGGAGCGCCGCATGCTGTGGCTTTCGCAGGCCCGGCTACAAATGTCCGGCGCTCAAAGAATAGCTCTCATACTCTGTGCGAGTGCAGATTTGATGGGCCGTGAATAATTGCGGTTTTGCGAAACCCCATCGAGTTCGGATGCAGGCGCCCATGAAGGAACGCGCCAACATCACCGTTTGGGGGAGCACAAGAGTGATGCTGTTTGAGCAAGTCCGCCCGCGGGCGTTTCCTGGCGGCCCGGCATTTTCGGCGGAGTTGGTGCCGGACCGATCCGCTATGTTGTTTTCGATGTAATCCATCTCAAGACGACTGAGCGGCAGGCGCGGAGTTTCTGGAAGTTGATGAAAGGAACGTTCACTTGACTGATGTGTCTTCCGGGGGCGAGGCCCAAAATGCACGGCTCGCTGATCTACGGGCAGCGACAATGCTACGCGAGACCGCCCAAGTGTCGTTCGATGCGGCGACCGAATCCGCTCTGTCGGCAATAGCCGCCGAGATGAACATGAGTCGACCTGAGCTCATTCGGATGGCATTGGTTGACTGGCTGGAATCTCACAAAAACTCTCGAGCGGCTGCGAACGATTAGCTGCGCCGCGAACGCGCCCGATGCGTCCGCCCAGAATACCAGGCGAAGCTGCCACATCCACCGCGGACCTCACATCGCGCGAACGACGGACCATTCGGGATATTATAATCTCGTGAGTCACGGGAAGGCTGCCTCTGTTGGGAAAGAGGCACTCCCAGCCGCCTGTTTAACGGGACACCGTCCCCGGCGGCCTGGGCAGCGAATCATCATTCTCGTGCCGACTGACCTCTCCTTGCCATAGCGGCGACTTCCACTAACTTTTCAATATGGCCATCGGAACGGTGTTGATTTCCGGCGGCGGAATCGCCGGCCCCGCCCTTGCCTTCTGGCTGGCAGCCGGTGGATTCCGACCAACACTAATCGAACGAGCGCCCCATTTGCGCACGGGAGGTTACGTCATCGATTTTTGGGGCCTTGGTTATGGCATCGCCGAGCGAATGGGGCTCGAGGAGGAGATCAATCGCGTAGGCTACCATGTACGCGAAGTGCGCTTTGTAAACGATCGTGGAAAGCGCGTCACAGGTTTTGGCACGGACGTTTTTACTGAGCTGACAGCGGGCCGCTTTGTGACACTCGGACGCAGCGATCTCTCTAGGCTGCTTTTCGACAAGATAAAGGATACGACCGAAGTCATATTCGATGATGAGATCCTCGGCATTCAAGAACATCCAGCCGGTGTGCGCGTTAACTTCAAGCGTGGAGGCGAGCGCGCGTTCGATCTGGTGATCGGCGCTGACGGTCTGCATTCCGGCGTTCGCCGTCTGGCCTTCGGGCCACAGCAGCAGTTCGAAAAGAAACTCGGTTACGCTGTCGCGGCCTTCGAGTGCGCTGGCTACCGTCCACGCGACGAAGACGTGTATTTGATGTACGGCCAGCCAGGAAGAATGCTCGGGCGTTTCACGCTGCGTGATAACCGAACGCTCTTCTTGTTCGTCTTTGCGGCGGGCAACGACCCAGTGCCAGCGACGCTGGAAATGCAGAAGGCAGTGCTGCGAAAAATTTACGGCGGTGGGGGATGGGAATGCCCGCGTATTTTGAATGCGCTGGATGGGATCGACGATCTCTATTTCGACAGCGTCAGCCAGATCAGGATGAACAGTTGGTCGCAAGGCCGCATTGCTCTAACGGGCGATGCCGCGTTTTGCGTGTCCTTGTTGGCCGGACAAGGTTCAGCCCTGGCCATGATTTCGGCCTATATCTTGGCGGGTGAACTTTTCAGGGCCGAGGGACGATATCAGGAGGCATTCCGCACGTACGAAACTCTCTTGCGGGATTACATTCATACGAAGCAGCGCGGCGCCGAGCGATTTGCCACAGCCTTTGCACCAAGGACGCAATTGGGCCTGTTTGTGCGCAACTTGGTGATAAGCACATTTGCAATCCCCGGTGTCGCACGATTGGCCATCGGGCGAGAAATTGCCGACGCTCTGCAGCTACCTGATTATCGCTGGCCATCGCCGACGAATTGACGACAGCGGTGGCGCGCGCCAGCCTCCCGCGCCAACCTTCCGAAAAATAGTCGCCATGCCGGAATAGTTTCCCGCCACGCTCGGTATATGCCGCATGAGAGTGAACTTCGACGTGGCGCATCAAGCAGCGGACCATCGTCCAATGCCGGGAGCGGCAGCGCCATCTTGGGAGCGCAGCGCGAGTGCTGATGATCACGACAACGTCAGTGCTCGCGGTCGGGAGGAGCGCGCTCTCATTGGCCCAGCGGTTGTCCCCCTGTCCATGGCCGCTGGGCCGGTCCGCCGATGAAAAGCACAAACATTCCAGGCGTGATTGGCGCAGCGGAGACACGGCCCCGCTGACCACGGATGCGGCAGACGGCACACGAGACGAGTATGCGGAAGCTAGAAGACTATGAGGAGATCGCGCTCAGCGGTTACCCGTACGACGGAGACTACATAGCCATGTTGGACGGCAAAGGCGATCGTGCTCGACTGCTCGGCGGCGAATTGTGCGGCCTTTATGGCGCAACACTGACCGACCAGGCGGCGGCTTTGCCACGGTACTATCCGTGGGCGTCCCATCTCGTTATCGCCACCGTCAAAGGGGACCGGCTTGTTGCGATCCGGGACTACTGAAGGGCAAATGTTGGACTTCCGCACGAAGGCAAAGTCCAACACCCGACTGAGGCAGTTCGATCAAGCCGCAGCACGGCCGGCTTGATGGTGGTCAGAACTTCCAAAGATCCCCCTTGAGAAGCCCATCTTCAAACATCAGTGATATGGAAACCACCTTGACCACGTTTGCTGGTATGAAATCTGGAAGGATATGATGACCATCAAAGCAGTTGTGGCAAGCATTGCATCCTTGCTACTTTCTATCACTTGGGTGCAAGCTGGCCCCAGACTTCTCTCTCGGCACGGTGCATGGGGCGTCTATTCTTATCGTTCAGACACAACATGGTGCTATGTCCTGAGTGTCCCTGTTTCCGAACTTCCTGCGGATGTCGATCATGGCGAGAATTTTGTCATGATCTCGCGAGCGCCGAAGGATGACCAGCCCGAAGCCGTCATGGGGTATCGGCTTAAGCCGGGGTCGGACATCGATGTGGTGATCGCAGACGAGCACTTCTCAATGTTTACTCAAGACAACAAGGCTTGGTTGGCGAGCGCCGAAGAGGATCGATCGATGGTCAATGCCATGCGGGCAGCCAGCAAAATGAAGCTGTTGGCCACGTCCTGGAGAGGTACACAAACCCAGTACGCCTATTCGCTGATGGGGCTCACCGCCGCCTTGAAAGCGAGCAAGATTTGCAAATCAGCTCGTTGAGCGAAGTCCGGCGACGCACGGTAGTCGCTCCAAAGCCGCTCAATCGACTTGGAGAAAACCACCCAGGCGCGTGAAACCTTGGATGAAGAAGATGAGAGAGTTCTTCAATACCGCTATCGTTATCCTGCTGATAGCGATTGCTGTCGTCCTGCTCTTCCTGGCACCAAGAGGCTTTCAGCTCGGTCCGCCCGATCCGCTTGTTACCTCACGTGCTTCTGGTTTGATGCGAGGGGTCGACTCCATTGTGCAGACCCCTTTAACAAAAACTATGGTGTGAGGTGGTCCGGCCGCGCCGCATGCAATCCTTTTTCGAAACCGAACGCGGCGCCCAGGTTTTTAAAGCGTGGGCGCTCATTCGATCTGCTCTCACGGTTGGCTTGGTAGCCGCTTCTGCACCGACGACAGGATTGCGAGCCGAGACCACTAGCGTTCCTATACCCCGCTTCGTCTCGTTGAAAGGTTCACCCGCGAACCTGCGGATCGGCCCTAGTGTCGATTACAGCATTGAATGGGTCTACATGCGCCCGGGCATTCCCCTTGAGATTTACCAGCAATTTGGCAACTGGCGGCGGGTACGGGATTGGAGCGGGGCGGATGGATCTATGCTCCGCTTCTGTCTGGACGCAGAACGGCCGTGATCGCTCCTTGGAGCAAAGGTAACGTTGCTCTACGCAAAAAGGCTAAATTCGATGGCCCGGTTATCTCCTGGCTGGAACCTGCCGTTGAAGTCAAACTCAGGGGCTGCGATGGTCAATGGTGCAGCGTCGCGCTGAGTTCGATGTCAGGCTTCATCAAACAGTTCGACTTGTGGGGGGCTTATCCCGGCGAAGTGTTCTGAATGACGAGGCCGGAAAATCGTTGACGGACGTTCATTCACTTTTCGGCGATCTATGTCCTCCCTCCGGTGTAAGCGTCATCAGGTGCCCACTGTGATCCAGACACCCCACGTCCTCACACTTGCTCGAAGCTGTCAGTTCGATGCATCACGCGCATCCATCGTATAGGCGTATGGGCGGCTACGACAGGAGTTCAGCCTGCGGATGGGCCATCTGCCCGTCTTCGCGCGCAATGGATGCGTGCGACTCGATGCTGGCTCTTTTGGCGCAGAGATCGTTGCAACTAGCGAGCGGAACCTTGCCACTTATCGCGGTGCACTCCGACAGGCACATGATGCCATGATGGGCACTTCTGCATGCGCCAGAGCCTGATCCAACTGCTGTCGGACGTCGCTGATTTCTACCGCGTCACCCCGTCGGCTAAGGCATTCAAGCAGACCGTGAAGGCTCCAGACGTTGCGTGGGTGTTGGCAAGGCCGCGGCAACGTCGCATCAAGCCCAAGGTCAGCGCGATAGACAGCCTCAGCTTCGCCATATCGTTCGGCATCCATCAGCAATGCGCCAAGCGCGTGTCGCGTCGGCTGCATCCAACCCCATGGCTCGTCATAAAGTAAATTGTCGTCGAGATCGACCGCATGCCGCAGGAAATCCAGACCTTCATGGACGCGGCCGGATTTGTAGTGCAACTCCCCCAGCATCATCGCTTCGGCAACCTTCAGGATATCGGCGCAGGGGTTGTTGAACAGCATGCGCTCGGGTTGCACTGCATCGCGCGCTGCCGCGAAAAGGCTAGCGCTTTCCTCGGCTTGGGGAATTCTACCGAGGTTGGACAGAGCCACTGTCCGGGCATAATGCAACAGGACGGTGCTGTAGGAGTAAAGCTCCGCATCCTCGGGGAAGGCCTCTTCCAGGATACAGGACCAGCGCCCAAAGCGTATAAGTACGTGCAACTTCATCGGCGCAAAGGCTTCAAACATCTCTGGCATGTAACGCACCACCGGCTCTGGCAGGTTTTCCATCAATGCTTTCGCAGCTTCGAAGGCGTCCGACGGGCGACCAAGAAACATGGCCCCGTAGATTTGAAAGTGAAGGTTGTGGATCCGGTAGACCGTGTAAAAGTTCTTACCGCCTGCATGAGCGAAATATGAACGATCCACCTGAGCCGCCTGCCGGTTGCGCATCACGACTTTGTGGTAATCGCCGCAAAGCACGTCGATATGCGTCGCCATATGCACAAGATGCCCGGAGTCTGGCACGAGGCGCTCCAGCCGATCTGCATGCGGCAAGGCTTTTTCCGGCGTCGACGACATCTCCATCAGATGAATGTAGAAATGCAACAACCCCGGATGTGCCCAGGCTGCTGGCTGGGTCGTGAAGGCGCGGTCCAGAGCCGCGTGCGCTTCCTCCGTCGAGGTGCCAGCCGCAGGCTGCCCGGTACGAGTATCCCACAGCGCCCAAGGCGTGCGGTTGATCAGTGCCTCGACAAAGATCGCGGTCACATCTAGATCGTCAGGGAAACTCTCGTATACCGTGCGCATCGCTGCAGCGAAATCGTCATTCCAAGGGCCATAATCCGTAATCTCAGGGTCAGTAGGGAACCGCGATGTCAGCGCATCAAGCAGTGCGCGCTCGACTTCGATTGCAGGCAGATGGCACGCCTCCGCCAACAATACATGCGCCCGCGTCAAAGCGACAATACGCTCTTCAGGCCCGAAGGAGGTCCATAGCTTGTTGTAGTTTGGACCTAGACAGTGGGCAATTCCCCACCGCGCCATGACGTTTGTAGGCGCCACTTCCAGCACGCGCTCGTAACAGGCAATGGCCTCTTCGTGGTTAAATCCGTATTGCCAGATTAGCCCCCGGTCGAACCACATCTGCGCCTCGGAAGGCGTGTTGTCCAGCCGGCGGGAGAAGGTGCCTAGATCGAAATACGTCATCGTATCCAACTCCATGGCTGACGGCGACTACCGGCCCAGACTACATCAAACCCGGGAAGGAAGGGAGTTCGACAGAAGGCTGACCGCTTGATCTCACCTGCCATCTTCCTCAACAGCCGCGATATCGTTCGCCTTTCCCAGCCCCGACCCCGATTTCGTACCGGGCCGAAAACGATGTCCCCTCGACGGACGACGTCAGCGAATTCTTGACCTGTTCAATCGGTGGCTCCGAGAATCGGAAACGAGATGAAGCTGAGTGCGGCGGGGCCGGAAGCGGAAGGTCCTCTTCCGTAAGGGAAAGGGAACGAGGCTTTCACTGAGAAGGATCGATTACATGCCGCAATCCAGCTCCGCGAGCCGCGCCATCTGATTGCCCGCGGCGTCGAAGTTTTCGCTCATCAACCACCGACTTATTGTGGCCCGACGACGGGGCCACTCTTCTTTCAAGATGGAAAACCAAGCCACGTCACGCTGACACCCGTCAACGATTGCCGCGCGTCGCCATGTTTCTTCGTAGGTAAATCCTATATTCTTGGCAGCCTTGAACGATTTCTGATTTTGCGACTGACATCTCCAGACAAGACGTTGATAACCCAACTCATCCATCGCATGACACATCAGCAGAAAAATAGCTTCCCGCGCCGCGCGTGTCCCCTGCAACGACGGGGAGAACCAGATACTGCCGATTTCGATGCTGCTATCCTTTTGTTCCACGTCGCAAATTGAAAGCCATCCCTGCGGCGCTTGCCCTTTTGGCTCCACTATCCAAAATGGTTGATGCGTACGAGCGCTGACCTCCTTAAGAAACATTTGAAGGCTTTTGATTTCTGCAAATGGTCCGTATCGCAGATAGGTAAAACTCTCAGGGGCCGCAACGACAGCCGGCCAGAGAGCGTCAGCGTCATTCGCGCTCAAAGGCAGCAAATCGACATAGTTACCGGCACGCCGTTCCTTTATCGGAAAGGGCCAGCTTTGTTGGGAAATACGAGTGCCGAGCGATGACGTCATACAGAAAGACGAACTGTCTCATCCAACGCTCGTGTGAGAATACACAGCCGTGGAATGAGCTTTGTCCTCAGGCCACTGACCGCAAGATCGTGGTCCGAGCTTCCCGGCCTTCCGGCGTTGGCATCCCAGCATAATTATGCGGCTGGCCCTGTTTAAGATGAAGTTCGACCGCCACTCCTGCCGCAGATGCCTTGGCGGCCATGTCGACGCAATCGGGATAGAACAGATCGAGCGTCCCGGAAAAGATGATTATCGGCGCCAGCCCACGGAAATCGCCATTCAATGGACTGACATAAGGATGGGCGATATCAAGGTCCCCCGCAAAGAGGCGCCCGACTTCGCGTACGCCAGGTATATCATTGACAGGATCCCGCGCAGCAATCGGCACCTGCTCCGGCCGGCTGACGGAAAAATCCCCGCCAGGCGAGATCAACACAAGTCGGCTCGGTTGTGTGTGTCCACGATCTCGCAGCCACTGGGCCGCTGCCAATCCCAACGCGGCTCCGGCCGAATTGCCGACCACTGTCACCTTCACCGCCCCCGCATCTTGCAGGATTTTACGCAACAGTTCGCCCATGGCCGGCACTACCTCTTCTGCGGTGTTATGGGGTGCCAATGGATAAATAGGAACGATACAGCGTACCTCGGCAGTTCGGGTGAAGTAGCCGACAATGCGCCAGTGGGCGCGAACGATCTCATTGATATAGCCGCCGCCGTGCAGGAAGACCACGATGTTGCAACCTTCACAATGTGCGGCGGGCGCTGTGTGATAGATTGGCCATCCAGCCACGTCCTTTCTCGTCACCTCGACGCCGCGCCCCAGTCCTGTTGGCCCGAAGAGAACCGGCCGCAATGCTAATCGGCGCACGCGGTGTTGCACGGCACCAGCGGATGCCATCCGCTTCTTGACACGAAACAACCTCAGCAACCCAACGAGGATGCGGCTCTGCAAGCTTGTACAGTCTGTGCCCGAAGTAAGCCGTTGCAGCGTTCTTTCATTGCCGCGAACCAAGGGTGCCATTTTTAAACTCGCCTTCGAATATATTTCGTTCGCTGGCGCGTGCCGACGAGCCAGAGTCCAAGATTATGCGAACCCGTTCAATTCAGGTTTAGCGACCATCAAAGCGATGATGAGCGCAAAAAGCGCTATGACGGCTAATCGTCCAGCCATAGCACGGCTGTCGGCGGCCAATGCCTTGACGTCCACTGCCGAGCCGCGATGCCCCATTTGGCCTCGCATCGCCCATGGACGAACGAATGTGTGCTCAACGGCCATTAGAGCGCCGATAAGCGCGATGGACGCCACCAACCACGGCGTCAACGGGGACCAGCCGCCAAGAACCACAAGGACGATACCGGCGAGGACGCCAGCGCCAGTCAGAGGTCCCGCCAAGCGACTGGCCAAGAAGGCCATTCTTGCCGGTCTTCGGTAGCCTCGTCTTGCCGCAAGGAGCAGAAACTCTGCCGCCACGAACAGGAGCAAAGCAGTGCACATGGCATAGAGATGAATTCCCAAAACAGCTCCATAAAGCATTTATTCGTCCGCTCGTTCACAAGAATGGTGGACATAATGCGAGCGATGGCTCACAATTGTCTACTCGCATTAGGACGGGAGAAACATGGCGCCTAAGCCGCTTATGAATCCAAGGAAGGGCGCGTCTCAGGAGAGGTCCCGCGCGACGGTCGATGCGCTTGTAGAAGCAACTGCTCGCATTTTGGTCAGAGAAGGCTTTGACAAGGCCAGCACCAACCGTATTGCCGTTGAAGCGGGCGTGAGCGTTGGCTCGCTTTACCAATACTATCCTGGCAAAGAGGCGCTCGTCGCCGCCGTCATCGATCGCCACAATCAAGAAATCATGCAGGTTGTCAGGGGGGCATTCGCGGAGATCGCGTCACAGCCGGTTGAAAAAGCTGTGCGCCGGCTTGTCGCAGTTGCGATCGAGGCGCATAGCATCGACCCCAAGCTGCACCGTGTCCTTGCCGAGCAGATACCCCGCACGGGACGCCTCGAAAATGTGGAAACCTTCAATCGTGAAGCCCACGCCATGTTCAAGGCCTATCTCGAAAGTCACAGAGATGAGTTACGCGCGGCAGATCTGGCACTTGCCGCTTTTGTATGTGTGACCTCGATCGAGGCGCTAGCCCATAATGCCGTCTTGCATAGCGATGGGAAGCTTTCTGACAAAACCATCGGAACGCTCACCGACGAGGCCACTCGTCTCGTGGTCGGATATCTGCAATAGTCGCAGCCACTGCGCCGCGACGGCAACGGCGTCGAGACTTGGACGAAGCATCCTCAAAGCCTGGTCTCAGCCACTCCGTGAACCTGAACCGAGACAAGGTGATAATTTCTGCTCCCCTGTAAGGCCGGTTTGAGAGCCTGCGAAATTGTCGGATTGAAGTGGTCGATGCTGCTCGATCGATCAGGACGGGCGAATGGTCAACTACTCGGGCATTGCGTAGCCAGCATATGATCCGGAGGGGGAAATAGACCGGGTGAATATAGCAAGGCGGTCGGCGCGCTGGACAAGTTCACCGTTCGGGAGTGATCGCGATCTGTGGCGGTCGTGCCACAGAACCTTGATCAGAACGCCGCAACGGCCGTAGAAGACGAACAGATGACCGTGCGGATCACGCTTTAACGTCTCCTGCACCACCAGCGCGAGGCCGGGAAAGCCTTCTGCTGGGCAAACGTGCGCCGGCGCTTCTACGAACTCGCCGCAGCCGGCCCAGCGCCGAATCGCGAGCGAGGCGCTCAGGCGCATCCCAGAACTCTATCGCGTCGAAAACGAACTCCACGGCCAGCCGGGGGTGGACGTCGTGCCGGCGCGCCAGGAAAGGTGCCGCCCGATTGTCGTTGCGCGAGAAGCTCGGAGTCCTCTTCATTCGACGCCCTTGGGAATGACGGAACTCGAAAGGCTGAAGCGGGACCTCGGATCGCTCACCTTCTCAGCCCAATACCGGCGTCCCCCCCGCTCCGACCGATTACCTCGTCAAGCGCTCGTGGTTTCGATAGTACGATCCAGGGCAGCTCAACCGTCGTTCAATGACGATCGTGCAAAACTGGGATACGGCCCTCAAAGGCGATATAAGTTGCGACTACTCCGTTGGGACGATCTGGGCGAAGGACGACAACACTACTACTTGCTCGATCTCGTTCGTACTTGCGCCGCCTACCCGCAACTGGTCCAGACGGTGAAAAGATCGATCGACGATCACGATCCGGATATCGTCCTGATTGAGGACGTCGGATCGGGGACGAGCTTGATAGCCGACCTCGACTATCAAGGTCTTTCGACCACGCCCGTCAAAGCTCGGATGGGCAAGGAGAGCCGTCTATCCCGTGTCTCGGCTATGATGGAGAAACGTTCACCTGCCGAAGGAGGCACATTGGGAGGACGATTTCCTGCTGGAAGTCTTAGCGTTCCCCGGTCGCAAGCGTGACGATCGGCTCGACTCCATGTCCCGAGCTCTGGTTTTGGATGAAGGACGACAAGCCCGTTGAACGGTCGCGCACCAAATGAAGGTCTGGAATCGGCCGCAAGCGGACAATCTGTTTCCGGTTCCTGTCTTTGGATCAACGGGGCTTTAAAACGTGCACCGCGCGCGCCAGCTTTTCCCTTCTGACCAATTGCCGGTTCGTCCCTGCACTCTTGAGCGCGCGTGAGGCGGTCTATGGAAGCTATCGGCGCAGGCCACCTCGACGTCTGCTTTGGTCAAGCCAACCGCGCAGATGGAAGTTTCATAGGTGACCAAGCGAGCGCTCTATGTTGCCGCGGGTGCCATTCATGGACAAGGGAAAGCAGGCGTCCGAGCGGACGATCAAGAAAAGTGCCCGGCACGGGCTGTGCGGTCTGGCATGACGCGACGGCCTTACGGACTGGTCTGCCCGATCTCGCGCGCGTGTGAGTTCCTGGAGCCGCGCTGGACGATCCAGATCCTGACCGAGCTCTGGAACGGCTCGACCCGTTTCAATGATATTCGCAAGGGGGTAGGCAACATCTCCTCCGCCCTCTTGTCGAGGCGGCTCAAGGAAATGGAGGCGTTGGGCCTGGTCGAGCGCATCGAGGACGAGGCTGCCCGCACCGTCGCCCTATTCCGCACCGAGAAGTCGATCAAACTCGAGCCGGCGATGAACGCGCTGGCGGAATGGGCACAATGCAACATCGAGGCGGAGATCGCGCTCGCCGACATGGATGTATCGATCCTCATGTGGGCGTGCGGCGAAAGATCGACCTCGCTGAAATGCCGCGGCGGCGCGCCGTGATCCGCTTCCATTTTCGTGACGATCCCCCACCGAAGTGTCCCCATTACTGGTTTGTGGTAGAGCCAGGCGAGGACTTACCCGAGCAATGCTCGCTCGACCCCCGCCGGGACGTCGACCTTTACGTCGAGACTGGCATTGTTTCGCTGGGGGCCATCCTGGAGGGCCGCTCCAACATCGAGCGCGAGAAAGAAAGGGGCGGCCTTTTCCTAAGCGGCGACCCCGGTCTTGCCTGCAGCATGGACCGTTGGCTGCGAACCTCGGTCTGGGCGGCGCTCGAGGGAATCGTCCCGCTTTCTTAAAAACCATAATGAGGGTGCGGCCACACGCATGGAGGGTCGCTCGTGCCCGTGCAACGCCTAGTACAGAGAATAGGGGAGGAAAGACATGTCAGCTAAAATTCTGCAAAAAACTACAAGCTCAACGGGTCCAGCACCAAGTATGAGCAAGAAAACGTGCCTTATGCTCAACCAATCGCGGACCTCTGGCCTGGCTTGGATTGTCTGGATTATAAACGAGGCGCAAAGCGAAGCCGGCGGGATCTACCTGTTCGACGATGAGCAGTGCAAGCCTTCGTGGACGGGCCAATTATTGCGGAGATGAAAGGTGACCCGACGTTGAGCATCAAGGCCTTTGACGTAATCGCGGAACTCACGACCATCACACGTCAACGTAGTATTCTCGGAGGTAGGATGGCGCATGTAACAGTTGAGATAACGGGACGAACGCCTCCCGCTATCGCGCGTATGTAAAGTCAGCCCAGGCCAAACGGGAGTAGTAGCAGGAGCGCTGCCAGAGGCCCGACGATCCCAGCACGCCGCGCGCAGTAGCGCAGAAGCGCACGGAAGAGCGGCGGATCGAGTTCCACATCGGGGTGATGTGGCGACATCGGGCTTTGATGACCCCATGCCAAAAACATGGGGTCACGTCGATCTCAGACAGTTTGATACGGCTTTCCGCCAGTCAGTGAATATCGATACGTCGCGTCACCTGACCGTTACTTTCCCAGTAGGTATGCTTCTTGGCGATGATGGGGTCGTCCATTGCGGGTTGGACCTGCCCTCCAGTACTAACCGCACGCGAGGTGACTGTGTGCTCCCCGGCGGAGGGCTTGGGCCAGTCGACGGACCATATCTTCCAAGCGAAGTCCGCCTTGTCGGTTTCGTCGATGGCCGCCGGCATCCATGGCCCGTCATCGATCTTCACCTCGACCCGGTCGATCGGCGCGCCCCAGGCCGCCCCGACGATCCGGTGGTCACTGCCGATATGAGTGACCCGGGCCGGTGCAGACTTCAAGCGCGCCCGCCCGACAGAGGTTTCCACCCATACCGTCTCTCCGTTGTGCTCCTCCTCGCGCAGTGTGACATAATCGCGTCCCATAAACCGGTTCTCGAAGCGTTGGTCGCTCACGTCCATTCGTTTGAGCCATTTCACGTTCGCGATCCCGTACCAGCCCGGCGCTATCAGCCGCAGCGGGAAGCCGTTATCAGGAGGTAAGGGAGTTCCGTTCATCTCGTAGCAGAGGATGTTTTTGGGATCCATGGCGTCGGTGAGCGACATGCTGCGCGCAAAGTTCTGCGTGAACTTGATGTCGTCGGCTCGCTTTATTTCTCCTTCATCGGTGCCCCAGAAGACAACCTCGATACCACTGTCGAGGACTCCGACCTCCTTGAGGATCGGGGCGAGCGGCGTACCCGCCCAGCGAGCATTGCCAATCCCACCATTGAAAAACGGTAGGCCAGTATTGCCCGAACATTCGACCGTGAACGTGACTTCCTGGCGCGGTCGAGCCCTGATGTCGGCGAGCGTCAGGGCTGTTGGCTTTTTGACGGAACCGCCGATTTCGAGCTTCCACGTAGTTTCGTCGATGACCGGCCGGTTGAAATGCGCGATTGAAAAGAACTTGTCGTTGGGCGTCACCCAGGAATCGAGATCCTCCCACACCAGCTGATTTTTGATGACTTTCGGTACCGGGTTCGGCGGCAGCTGATCGAGCCATTTGATGACTTCCTCGCCGGCCCGGGTTGGAAAGGCATAGGCAATCCGCGATTGAAAGGACGTCAGGGCTACAAGGGCTGCTCCGCCTTGAATGATGAATTCACGTCTGGGAAGGTAATGCATGATGACTTCTCCTCCAGTGAAAAGCTCAGTTCTCCTTCAGGGGTAAGTGCAGTAGCGACCGGGATCGCGCAAAGCAGAGGCCGGCCGCGGCGGGCAATATGAGAGCGCGTGAAACAAGCGCCGTATTTAAAGCGGCGTTTCCCGCTCTCAAATAGCCAGCTCGTCAGGTCCGAGCGGGCTGTCTTCAATCATATGCCCTATCTGTCCTCGTGGCGAGGGCAAGGGCTCGCATCTTTTCGCTCCAGGCTTGATTTCTGCGTCGTGCTCCAAAGTCGAATGCCGCCTACAATTGGTGAGTGGATCTTGTGGGCGGCATGGACCTATTCAGCACCGAGGTCGGCTTTTCAGGAACGATAGAACGACTGCCTACAGCAGAGATGAGGCGCAGAGCAGAATATGGGCATCGCGCCGCGACGGTTGAGATTCAATCGCGGCTCAGCGCTCGCCGGAGAGCACCGAAGCGAATGCGATATTGCGCCGGCGTCACCCCTACCTGGCGGCGGAAGAGACGCCCGAAAAAACTCGCATCCTCATAGCCGACTTCATTCGCCACCGCTTCGACAGGGAGCTCGCCCGTCTCCAGCAGCTGCTTGGCCTGCTCGAGCCTGAGCGCATGGATGGAGTCGATCGCCTTCATGTCCGTGGCCCTGGCGAAGCGGCGCACGAACGACCGCTCGGACAGGCCTGACAGCTTGGTCATGGCGGCGACGGGCGAGTGCATCCGGTAGTTGCCTTCGGCCCATTTCTGGCAGCGGTTGATCACCGCGTCGTCGGTCTGGCGAAAGCGCATCAGCGCGGCGAAGGGCTGCTGGCCCATATCGTGCCACTGCAGCATGTAGACCTTGGCGACCTCCATCGCCTCCCTGAGGCTGACGAAGCGCGCGATCAGATAGAGGGCGAGATCTGCCAGCTCGAGCCGCCCCCGGCCATGACGATGCGGTGGGCCTCGCCGGTCAGCACGAGTGACTGGCCCGGCTTCACCTTAACGCCGGGATAGTTGTTCGTGAGCGTCTCGACATAGCCCCAGTGAATGGTGGCATCGCGATTGTCGAGCAGCCCGACCTCGCCGAGCAGCACCGCGCCCGAACAAGCGCTGGCCAGCATGGCGCCGTCGTCATGCGCTCGCTTCAGCCATGCGGCTTCGGCGTCATACTGCCCGGCGACGCTTTCTCCCGGATTGACGAAGAAATCTGGAATACAGACGATGTCGGGTGGCGGGCAATCGGCAAGGCTGTGATCTGGGCGCACCCAGATGCCGTTTGCAGCGCGAAACGGGCTGCCGTCCCCAGCAACCACATAGGGCCGCATGCGCGGCGTGCCCGCCGCACCGCTGGTTATGAACAGGAAATCCCTGCCGGGCGAGGAAAACAGGTCGAACATGCCGTAGATCGTGGAGGCGGTAGCCTACGGAACTTACATCGCCCTTGCATTGGCATGTCGTCACGTTGGGGCATACCCCTGACGTGCAGCTATTGACGGTTGCTAATTAACTTCTCTATCGCTCCGTGGTAGCGCGCCGTTGCGTGCCAGAAGCTCATGTGCTCAGGCCAGACTGCTTTGCTACCTAGATGAATCACCAGTTTCGCGCGCTGGAAAAAACAGTCTGGCGAAAAGCTCCTCGCTACCGAACCCACCCGACTTCGAGACGATGACAGTGCCATTCCAAGCGCCCGAGATTATTCGGCTGACCGCCACACCGGGCTCGTAGAGCCCTTCGCACAGCATTTGGGAGGCCCCGCAGATGCTCGCCAGCAGCCGCAAGGTCCACCCGCCTGTTACCAGCGCTGAACGTGGCGCCGGCAATCTGGCCACGAGTTGCTTGAGCGATTGCTCTATTGCCAGCCGCGCTTGGGCTTCCGCAGCAGCGTGGGACGGCGCGACCAACAGAAATGGGGAGGCGGGATGTACGGAAATGGATCCGTCCATCACGACGGTCTCCAGCCCGCGGACCGCCGCGACCTGGCGCAAAGCAACCGGATGGTTCGTGCCACAGATGGCGAGATCGAGTGCCGGTGGCCGGAGGCTGGAAGCCGACCTTCCCGCGAGCACGGAAGCCAATCCGCCTGAGCCCACATAAAGGTCCTCGGCCTCCCCTCCGAAGGCAGCGACGGTCGCCGCAAGCTCGGCATCGCTTGAAGCGTTGGCGACAAGAAATCCATCCTGCTTCCAGGCGTCGCCGATCATCGCTGCAGGAACCCCATAGCTCGATAGTGCACCGACTAGCGCTGGACCGACAGGGGTTATCCCGTGCGACGAGCTTACCTGTTGCCGGCCATCGACCGTGGCTCGGCCCATGGCGGGGAATGCGGGAGCAAAAAGAGCACGTCTGAACCGTCCGGCGCGGAAAGCCGCTATCGCCTCGGCCACAGGGTGGCCACGCATGACGCTGTCGATTTTCTTGAATGAGAAGGTCCGTGCGTCAGGTTTGTGACTGACAAAGACGCCTGTGACCCGTTCGTACGCCGCTGCTTCCCCCAAGTCTCGGCTATCGAGGTCGATAGCATCGTAGCCGGTAAGCGACGGTGGCACATCGAACCAAACCTTCACCGGTCTTTCGGGCGTCGCGAAGTAACCGGCGGTATCGAGCGCGCCGGTGATGTCGTCGGCGACGATCAGAACATCGGACTTAGGCGATTTACGCGCGTTAGAATTTTGGCTCACGCGGCCTCTCTCCGGTCAAAAGCAGTGCGTAGTCGATGGCCTCTATGAGGCTGGTCTCTCGGGCGATGCCGCGGCCGGCTATGTCGAAGGCGGTACCGTGGTCGACAGAGGTCCGCACGATCGGTAGGCCGAGCGTGATGTTGACTCCGCTCAGGCCAAGCCATTCACCGGTCTGCGGGTCGATCTGGAAGCCAAGCAGCTTCACCGGAATATGGCCTTGGTCGTGATACATGGCCACGACCGCGTCATAGGCACCGCCGCGCATTTTCACGAAGACAGTGTCGCCGGGGACGGGGCCATGGACGTCGTGGCCGCGTGCCCTGTAGTCGGCGATGATCGGCTGGGTGATGCGGATGTCGTGGGTTCCGAAAATGCCGCCTTCGCCAGCGTGCGGATTGAGCGCCGCAATCGCGACGCGGGGGGCCGCTATCCCCACATGCCCCAAGGCTTCGATCGTAAGATCGAGAACCCGGCGCATGCGTGGCTCCGTCGCCCTCTCCGGCACATCTTCCAGCGGGATGTGGGTCGTGACGTGGCTGACGCGGAAAGAACCGTGCGCGAGCATCATTGCGCTGTCTCGCGCACCGGTCAGCGCCGCCAGCAACTCGGTGTGACCGGGGAACCGATGACCGGCAAGATGAAGCGATTCCTTGTTGAGCGGCGCGGTGACGATTGCCGAAGCCTCGCCGGCCATCGTACGCCGCACACCCTCGGCCACGGCTTCGTAGGCCTGCCTGCCTGCTTCCGCAGACACCTGCCCGATCGCGACGGCCGAACCCTCGATCGGCCAGATACCGAGCGGCTCATCCGCTGTCGTGAGGGCGCGCAAAGGCAAGACCAGCGACCGGGCTGTCTCGTCAAGCGCCGCCAGCGATCCTACCAACCGGAGCCGAAACACACCGGTCTCGAGCTGTGGCGCGAAATGCCGGGCGGCCTTGAGCGCGATCTCGGGTCCGACACCGGCCGGATCGCCGACGGTAATGGCTATAGTTGCGGTCATTCAGGTCTCCACAAGCGCTGTGCGGACGTTCAAGACAGAATCACGCGAGGGGCCGCCCGCCGTCGACTGGAATGATAACGCCTGTCGCGAAGCGAAGGTGGGTCGCGACCGCCAGAACTGCCTCGGCAACATCGTCGGGGGTGCCCAATCGCCCGAGCGGCGTCCGGTTCACCTGTTCATCTCGCCAGGACTCGTCGCGGCCCTTGATAAAATCGGTGTCGACGACGCCCGGCGACACCGACACGACCCTGATTTTCGGTGCCAGGGCGCGCGCCAGCGACTTGGTTAGGTTGTCGACAGCTGCCTTGGAGGCGCAGTAGGCGATGTTGCTGCCCATGGCCGTTACGCCCGCAATCGACGAGATGTTGACGATGACGCCGCTGGCGGCGCGGTCGAGCAGCGGTCGCATTGCCCGCGTAGCGGCGATGACACCGCGCACGTTGACGCTGAGGATGCGGTCGATCAATGCGTCGTCCAGACCATCGAGGTCCGAATGCTGCACGAACCGGGTTATGCCGGCGCAATTGACCAGGATATCCAGCCGGCCAAACCTCTTCTCGATCTGGCCGGCCAGTCGCGCAAGGCAGTCGCTCTCGGTTACGCTCGCCTTGGCGACGAGGTGGTCACGGGGCGCAAGCGAGGAGACCAGTGCCTCCGCCGCCTGGCGCGAATGGTTGTAGCCGACGACGACCGACGCCCCTTCGTGTGCGAGCCTCGATACAATCTGCCCGCCGATACCACCGGTCGCACCGGTCACCAGGGCGACCTTGTCTTGCAGCATTGCCGCCATGGCCCTCTCCCTGTCAGACGCTGGTGCGTCGCTTGTGGGCGACGAGAGCCATGAGCTTGCGGTCGCGCCAGGCGCTGCGCTCACCGAGGCGGGAGGCCGGCAGCTTTTCGCGGCGCGCGGCCTCGGCTTTGCTGACGAGCGCTTCGGACCAAGGCGCCGGATCGCGCCTTTCCAGCGCGATCGCGTGGTAGAGCGGCCCCAGACGCCGTGCATAATCGGCAATCCCACCTGGCGCGTTGAGGTCGATCGTCTCGAACGGCCCCATGAAGGACCAGCGGTAGCCAAGCCCGTGCGACACGGTCAGATCGATGTCGGCGGCACTTGCGACGCCTTCCTCAAGCAATGCCCAGGCTTCGTTGAGCAACGCGCCCTGAAGCCTGTTCAGCACAAAGCCTTCGACCTCCTTGCGCACGACGATGGCCGCCTGACCCACGGCTTCCATTTGTGCCCGAAGCCATGGAACGATGTTTGCGTCCGTCCATGGCGCCGGAACCAATTCGACCAACGGGACCAGATGTGGCGGATTTACCGGATGCACCACGAGGAAGTGTGCGCGGTTTGCACATGGTGCCGTAAACGCCGAGGCAGGTATACCTGAGCTTGAACTGCCAACGACGGCGTCGGGCCGCATGACCCGATCGATTTCGAGGCAGACGGCCTCCTTGACATCGCGCCGTTCGAGCACCGACTCCTGGATATAGTCGGCATCGGCGACCGCCTCCTCCAGGGTGTCGACAACGCTCAACCGCCGGATGACTGGATCGATTGCGTCGATCAGCCCAGCTTCTTTCATGTCGGCAAGACTGGCGCGGATCCTGTCAATCACCTTCGCGCGGATGTCGTCGCTACCATCGTAGATGGTCACCTGATGTCCCGCCCGGGCGAAAACGATCGCCCAGCCGCGGCCGACGAGCCCTGCCCCGATAATGGCGACCTTGCGGATTGCGTCCACTACTGCACCCACGATTTCTCGCCGTCCGCCAGGCAGATTTCAGTGATGCGCAGGCCATCCTTGGTGATGCGCGACGGGAAACGGTCCTTCAGCCGCTCTTCGTGGATGGGAATGACGCGCCGCGCCTCGTAATTCACCTGCTTCATCATCTCCTCGGTGGCCAGCACGAGATTTGTCTGGCTGCCGACCGCTAACCCCACCGGAACGTAGAGCGTCTCGATATCGACGGCAGCTCCCGAGCCCTCGATATTGTCGAAGACATAGACCAGATCGCCTGCCAGTACCCAGGTATCTTCCTTGCCGTTGCGTATGGTGACCCACATCGAACCGTAGGTGTGGCTATCGAAGGCGGGATTGAGATCGACATTCGGGAGCACGTCCTGCTTTGCCCCATCAATCGTCACCAGCCGCTTCTGGCGGGCAAGATCGACACCGCGCACGATATCGCCAGGGTCGACGGCGACGTTCATCCAGCGCATGCGGTCCGGCAGCGACATCGCCCAGACCCATTTCGCGATTTCCCGCTCCTGGATGTAGAAAGTCGCTTTAGGGAAGTCCTCGACATTGCCGAAATGGTCGAAGTGGGCGTGCGTGACGAAGACCGTGTCGACGTCTATCGGCGACAGGCCGATCTCGCCGAGGACGGCCTCGGGCGAGTGCCAGTTTTCGACGCCGAACTTGTCGCCGAGATGCTTGCCGTAGTCCTTGTTATTGTAGCCAACATCGACCATGGCGACGTGGCCGTTGCCCTTAATCAGCGCATAGCAGTAGGGAAGCTTGACGTGACCCTGATTGTGGGCGCCGTAGAGCACGCCGCTCCTGTGGTAGTTGGTGACGTAGCTGTACTCAAGCACCCAGATCGAATACTGACCCATCGTTTCCTCCCTGTTTTCGCCAGCGCTGTGCACAACTGCAGCAGGCATGATTGAAATCGATCGGCGTCATGCCGGCTCGAGGCTCCGACGCCGCCTGCAGCCAGGCATAGGCGTGCTTGATTCTCTCCGCTGCGCGGTCGAGATGCTGCTGCCAGTCGCGCCACAGCCGAGCCAGGCCGAATTCGTCAAGCACTTCGCCGAGCGTCGCGTGCGCAGACTCCAAGCGCACGCGATGGGCCTCCAGACCGCGCGGCGGCTGCAAGGCGCCCAGTCGCCGCTTGACCTCGGCCCATTGTTCACAGGCCGCCGGGATATCCGGCAGGTCGAGCACATCGCGGCGACCGCCAGCTTCGGCCAGAACCAGCAAGCCCGCGACCTGCCCGATCAGTCGGCGCAGACCGTCATAGATGGGACGGGTGGCAACGACATAGCGGACGACAGCCTCGTCGGTCGCCCCATCCTGATCGATGAGCGGCTGGGATTCCCCACTTTCAGCGGACGACGGCTGCGGCGCTGCAACCAGCTCGCAGTCATAGCGGTGAACGGAGAGCGCGCGTTCGAAGAATCGCTTCGCGGATGGATCAGTCATGGTCCCTCCTGCGTGTCGTCGCCCGCTCGATCACGGGGCCGGGCGCAATCATCTGCACGACCGGCTCCCGGCCAGCATTCGTGCCCAATTCCTTGGCCAGCGAGACCGTCGCCTCCAGCATCTTTTCGATGGGCTGCTTGACGGTCGTCAGACCGTGCGAGGGCCAGTGCGCCATTTCGATATCGTCGAAGCCGACGATCGAGATGTCGTCCGGCACGCTAAGCCCCAGTTCCCGCACACCGTCGAGGAAGCCGATGGCGAGAATGTCGTTGGCGCAGAACACGCCGTCGGGCATCTTTTCGAGATCATGCAGCTTGTGGGCGGCCTGATAGCCAGCGTGATAGCTGAATTGCCCCGCATCGATGACGGCAGGCTCTGCAAGGCCGCGCTCGACCGCGCGTTCGCTAAAGCCGCGGTGACGGGCGACATTGGTCGAGGCATCCGCCAGTGCGGCGATGTAGGCCAGGCGCCGGTGGCCCGTATCGGCCAGATAGTCGGCAATGCGGCGACCGCCAAGGATGTTATCGCAGGAGATGCCGAAAGCGTGGTCGTCGGCCGACAGTCGGTTGAAGAAAATCACCGGCGTGCCGGCCTTGCGGCACTCCTGCGCGGCTTCCGAAGACAAGGTCGCCGCGAGGATGATGGCGAGGTCGGGCTGGTAGTTGAGGAGAAGGCGCAGTGCCTGGTCGACCTCACCAGACTGGTCGGCAGCGACCAGCATCACATTCATGTCGATGGCGCGCAGTTCGGTGGTGAGCCGGGTCAGCACTTCCGGATAGAACGGGTTCGTGATGTCGGCGACGACCACGCCGACGATGCGCGTCTTCTTGGTGATGAGGCTGCGAGCGAAGGGATTCGGCGAATAGCCGATCTCCCGCGCCCGGTTCAGCACCACGTCCCGCGTTTCCTTGGCGATCACGGCGTCGGCGTGAAAGGCCCTGGACACGGTCGCGACAGACATGCCGAGGTCGCGCGCCAGATCCTTTACGGTCAGGCGTGGCTTGCTGCTTTTGTTACGGGCGATGACCGACATGAAAACTCCGTTGGCGCGCAGCCTTAGGCCTCGTTGCGACCTCCGTAGCGGCGAACCCGGATGTTGGCCTGCTCGGCATGTCCGTAGAATCCTTCCAGGACGCACAGGCGCGAACAGTACTCGCCGATCATAGCGCTCGCTTCGTCGGTCAGGACGCGCTGATAGGTGCAGGTCTTGATGAACTTGCCAACCCACAAACCGCCGGTGTAGCGGGCCGCCTTCTTGGTCGGCAGCGTATGATTGGTGCCGATGACCTTGTCGCCATAGGCAACGTTGGTGCGTGGACCCAGGAACAGTGCGCCGTAATTGCGCATGTTGTCGAGAAAGTAGTCGGGATCGCGCGTCATCACCTGCACGTGCTCGGAGGCGATCCGGTCGGCTTCCACAACCATTTCCTCGTAGGAATCGCATACGATCACCTCGCCGTAGTCGGCCCATGCCCTGGCAGCGATTTCGGCCGTCGGCAGGATTTTCAACTGACGTTCGATCTCCGCCATGGTGTCGCGCGCCAGCTTTAGCGAATTGGTCAGAAGCACCGCCGGGCTTGTGGGACCATGTTCGGCCTGGCCAAGCAGGTCGGTCGCGCAAATCTCCCCGTCGACGCTGTCGTCAGCGATCACCAGCGTCTCGGTCGGGCCGGCGAACAGATCGATGCCGATGCGGCCGTAGAGCTGGCGCTTGGCTTCAGCAACGAAGGCGTTGCCGGGACCGACAAGCATGTCGACGCGTCCGATGGTCTCGGTTCCGAGCGCCATGGCGCCGACGGCCTGGATACCGCCCAAAACGTAGATCTCGTCGGCGCCGCCCAAGTGCATGGCAGCGACGATGGCCGGGTGTGGCCCGCCCTGGAACGGTGGCGCGCATGCGACGATCTTCTTCACGCCGGCGACCTTCGCTGTGACCACGCTCATATGCGCGGAAGCGACCATTGGATATTTGCCGCCCGGCACGTAGCAGCCAACCGTCTCAACGGGGATGTTCTTGTGGCCAAGGACGACACCTGGCAGCGTTTCCACCTCGAGGTCCTGCAGGCAGGCGCGCTGCTTTTCCGCGAAATTGCGGACCTGCACCTGGGCGAAGCGGATGTCCTCAAGATCTCTTGCCGAGACTTCGGACATGGCCTGCTCTATATCGCTGTCGCTCAGCCGGAAGCTCGGCGGCGACCATTTGTCGAAACGCTCCGACAGTTCCCGGACGGCGTCGTCGCCGCGTTTTTCGATATCGGCGAGGACCGTTTCGACGGTCGTTCGCACGGCCGCGTCGCCCTGGGCAACAGCCTCGGGATCCCTGCCCCGCTTCAGAAAGGTCGGCATGTTCTCATCCTTGTCTTGAGTCGGATGGACGGCACGACGCCGTCCATCTATCGCATTGCTGATCGTCAAGGCTTCACTGTCGCCTCGATCTTGGTCAGCTTGTATTCGTCGGCCGCAGCCTTGCAGGACGAGCAGTTGATGCCGGGCGCGTCGGGCGCCTTCTTTACATCCGCCGGCAGCGGTTGGATGGTCGCTCCCGGTGTTGGCTTGCCCTCCAACGCCGACTGCAGCGACAGTTCCGGCAGCAGCTCGGGATTGAAGACCTCGGTGACGAAGGACGACGGCACCTTGTCTGACGGAAAGACGTTGCAGCCGTCGGCGAAGGTGTCGCCCTTGCAGGGCTTGACCTTATCGGCCGGCACCCACGGCAGCGGGTACTCGACGTTCATCGGCTTCAGGTCGCGCTTCTTGGTGAGGATCTCCATCATCAGCTTGAAGGCGTAGCCGGAGGTGGCAGGCGGCGAGCCGGCCGAGACGCCCTTGAGCCCCATGCCCTGCATCTTCGGATCGGCCAGGCCGAGGCGGAAGCCGTCAGAGTTCTCGCCGGTCATCGGCACGAGCTTGTTGCCCTTGTCAAGCTGCGCCTGGATCGCGCCGTATTCGCCAGCCTGGGCCCAGATGCCGTCGACGTCCGGATGTGCGGCGAGCGCCTTGGCCGTCTCCTGCTGCGTGGTGCGGTCATCCCAGTAGGAATAGTATTCGGCGACCACCTTGATGCCGGGATACTGGCTGAAGATGTGCATTGCGCCGTCGGTGTGGCGTTTGTCGACCGAGTTGCCCGGAACGCCGCGGCTGAGGAAGATATTGCCCTTGCCACCAAGGATATTGACCAGCGCCTGGGCGGTGTTCTCGCCAAAGCCGGCGGTGATGTAGCTGACGTTGTAGGCGCAGGGCTCGGTTACCGTGGCGTCGTACATGAAGAACAGCACGCCTTTCTGGCAGCCGCGATGTATGGTGCGGTTCAACGCCGTCGACGAGATCGGGAAGCTGATGATGCCGTCGGCGCCATCCTGGATCATGCTTTCATAGGCCGAGATCTGCGCCTGCGGATCGGTGCCGGAAATCACCTCCTTCAGTTCCACCGTCTTGTCGTAGGGCGGCGTCTGCGCCAGCGCCTTGACAATGTTCGCGGCCTCCGACTGCCACGAGTTGCCGCTATAGCTCAGCGACAGATAAACCTTGAGCTTCTTGTCCTGCGCGTCGGCCTGGTCGACGACCGTCCCGACGCTCACAGCTGTGGCAAGCGTCAGCGACGCGGCCAGACCTAGTGTTTTTAATAGCTTCATTTGCATCAACCTCCCTTTGGAATTTGGCCCTTGCGTGCCGGGCCATAGCTTGTGAGAACGTTCTCACAATCGAAAGAAACATTGCAAGCAGGGGCATGGTCATTTCCTGCGCGTCAGCATCCGATTGCCGATGTGGGTCAGGAACTCGCCCCGCAGCACCAGCAGCGCGCCAACGATGATCCCGCCCTCGATGACGGTGCGCCATCCCTCGCTGAGTCCAATGGCGGAGATCATCGTGCCGAGCGTGGTTAGAAGGATTGCGCCGCCGACCGTGCCGATGAAGGTCCCGCTGCCGCCGAGAATCGAGGAGCCGCCGATCACGACGGCGGCGATCGAGGGCAGCATATAGCTGTCGCCCATTCTGAGTGTCGCGCCGTTCGAATAGCCGACGAGCATCATGCCGACGAAACCGGCGCAGGCGGCACTCATTGCATAGGGCACGAGTTCGAGCCGGTTGACGTTGACGCCAGCGATGAGCGCGGCGTCCCTGTTGGTGCCGAGCGCACGGAGCCGGCGTCCGAGCGCTGTGAAATTCTGCAGGAGCCAGCCGAACAGGATAAAGGCGAGTGTGAAGTAGATGATCACCGGCACGCCGAGGAACCACTCCTTCATCAGCCACAGCAGCGCCGATGGCGAGCCGCCGCGCGGCGTGCCGCTGGTATAGCCAAGCGCCACCGAAGCGACGAAGATCGACGTCGCCATCGTCATAATGAATGGCGGCACCTTCAGCCAGACGATGCCGATGCCGCTCACCGCGCCGACGAGCGCGCAGATGACCAGAATGGCCGGCAGCATGTACCAGATGCCGGCGTTGCCCGTGCCGATCCAGGTCGTCGTCAGGACGCCGCCGAGCGTGATGAGGGCAGGGATCGACAGATCCAGTCCGCCGACCAGGATGACAAGCCCTTGCCCGAAGGAAAGGATGATCAGGAAGGACGCAAGGATCAGCACCGTGAGCACCTGGCTCCAGGAGCCGAGCGCCGGGCTGATGAAGCGCGAGCACAACACGAGCACGATGCTCAGCCCGAACACGACAAGCGTGTTCACCGTTTCCCGGTCGAGTTTCTGCCTGCCGCGCTGGTCGGAAGAGGCATCGAAAGGCATCGCTACGTCCTTATGCGCGTTCACTGGACTTCGTCCTTCTTGAGCAGACGCGCCACCGCGTTGCCGAAAACGATCGCAAGCACCAGTACCAAGCCTTGGAAGATACCGGTGTAGAAAGACGAGACCCCGCCCGAGAACAGCACCTTCTGCAAAAGCATGAGCGTGCCGGCACCGAGGATCGATCCGACGAGGCTGCCGCGGCCACCGCTGAGCGGGGTGCCGCCGAGCGCCACAGCGGCAAAGGTAAGCATCAGGAATGGCGTGCCCGCCGTCGGATTGCCGGTCGCGGTCTGAGCGCTCAGCATGAAGCCGGCGACACCGTAGAGCATGCCCGCACCGATGAAGGCGGTGATGCGGACGCCTGAGACAGCCACGCCGGAGAAGCGGGCCGACTGTTCGTCGGCGCCAATCGCATAAAGGCCGATGCCGGTGTTGGTTCGCCGGAAGGCCAGCCACAGCAAGACGACGGCAACCAGGAACAGGCCGGCAGTCGGAACGGCGCCGAAAAGCGTGTCGGTCAGGGTGTAGCTGACGAAGTCGGCGATCATGCCGCCGGGCGCGTCGAGAATGACGAGCGCCAGTCCCTGGCAAATGATCATCGTGCCGAGTGTCGCCGCGATGGTCTGGAGTCCGATCCTGGCAACCAGAATGCCGTTGATCAAGCCGACGAAGGCTCCGATCGCGCAGCACATCAGCAGGCTGACCAAAGCTCCACCGGGGCCATCGAGCGGATAGACGGCCATCAGCACGTTGGTCAGCGAGACGACGCCGGCGACGGACAAGTCAAAGCCGCGGCTGATGACGACCAGCGTCTCGCCCGCAGCCGCTAGTGCCAGCGGCGTCGAATTGTTGACGAGGTCGGTGAACGTATAGACCGACAGCGCATCGGGCTGCCAGAACGCATAGAGCGCGTAGAGCAGAATGTAGATCAGTGCGACGATGCCGGTGCCGCTGACGACGGCGCGCCGGAAAACCGAGCGGCGCGGCGCGGGACTTGCCGAGATCGCGCTCATGCGGCCACCCCCTTCATCGTGCCCCGGGCATGGCCGATCAGCGCGCCGACAATGGCCTGCTCGTCGATAGCCTCGCCCTGGTATTCGGCGAAGATGCGGCCGCCATAGAGCACAATGCAACGATGCGCGAGGTGGACCAGTTCCGGCAGTTCGGACGAATAAAACAGCACCGAACCACCATCGGCGGTGAACTTGCGGATCGCCTCGTAGATCGACTGTTTGGTTCCGACATCGACCCCGCGCGTCGGATCGAAGAGCAGCAAAGTGCGCGCGCCGGTCATGATGACGCGCGCCAGAAGGGCCTTTTGCTGGTTGCCGCCGGAAAGCTCCTCGATCTTGAAATGCAGGTAGCGCTCCTGCAGGTCGACCGCCTTGGCTGTTTCTTGCGCGGCGCGGCGCTCGACGGCCGGCCAGACGATGCCGCCCTGCGCGATGCGGGAGATGATCGGCAGCACCATGTTGCTGGCGGTGGTAAGGCCGGCGAGGATGCCCTCCGACTTGCGATCCTCAGGCAGGTAGGCAAGGCCGTTACCACACTGGAGCGCGGCGCTCGGGCTGCCGATCTGTGCGCCCACGCCGTCGATTTCGATGCTTCCGCCCTTCGCCTTGCCAAGACCGATCAGCGTCCTGAACAGGTCGCGCTGGCCCTGCCCTTCGAGCGCGGCAATGCCGACGATCTCGCCGCGCCTGACATTGAACGATACATCGTTCAGGATGCCGCCCGAGAGGCTCTTGATGCAGAGCGCGATGGGCGCGCCGTCACCGGCTGCCGGCAACGCGTTGATCGTTTGACGCGCGCTGCGGCCCACCATCATCTCGAAGATGTTGTCATCCGAGGCGCCCGAAAGCTCGACGGTGCCGATGCTGCGGCCGTTGCGCAGGATGGTGGCGCGTGAGCACAAAGTACGCACTTCGCCGAGGCGATGGGAAATGTAGAGGATGGCGGTCTGCAGAGTCTTTTGCCGGCGCACGAGATCGAACAGCCATTCGACGTCGGCCAGCGCTGCCGTCGGCTCGTCCAGGATCAGCAGTTTCGACGCATGGCTGAAGGCACGGACGATTTCGAGCCGCTGACGATCCGACAATGAGAGCACACCGACCGACGCGTCCGGATCGAAATGCGCGAGACCGTAGTCCTGCAGGGTCTTGCCGGCGCAGGCCATGGCCGCGCTGTGTGAAGCGAGGCCGAGCATGCCTCTGGGCATTTTCGGCAGCATCAGGTTCTGCGCGATGCTGAGATTGGGCAGCAGGCTGAGTTCCTGGAAAGCCGTAGCCACGCCCTGCGCCCGTGCATCGACGATGCCGTGCGGCGTATAGGGCTTGCCGAAAACCGACATCGACCCGCTGTCGAGCTTCACCACGCCGCTGAGAATCTTCACCAAGGTCGACTTGCCGGCGCCGTTCTCGCCCAGCAGCGCATGGACTTCTCCCGGACGCAGGTCGATGGAAACGGAATCGAGCGCGACGGTAGGCCCGTAGGACTTCGCAATGCTGGCGATGCGGACGGCTAGCCGCGTCTCGTCGGTGCTCATGCCTCCTCCCAAGGTTAGGCCTCAAGCGGTGAGAACGTTCTCTGAGAACGTTCTCACCGTTCCACAAAGCGATATTCGTTGTCAACCGGGATTTGACGCCGCGTCTTCGCTATTGACGTATAGCTGAAGCAGGCCTACTGGTACACATACCGGACCACAAGACCTGTTAGGGTGCAAGGACGGATGGATCTACGAGCAATCCTAACCGACGACAACGGCGCGCTGAGCGGGGTGCCGAAGCGGTCGATGAAGGACTTCGTCGTCCAGAAGATCGCCACGTTCATTGCGACTGGTGTGCTTGACGTGGGCGATCCACTTCCAAGCGAGCGTGAGCTTGCGGCCGCTTTGTCCGTCAGCCGCGAGACGGTGCGCGGTGCGATCCTGATCCTTTCGACGAAGGGCATCGTTTCCGTTACGCAGGGGACTCGGACCGTAGTCGCCTCTACAGAAGTCGGGGAACTCGCAGTTCAATCGGCTCGCTATCGCGATATCTCCGGATACAGTCTCGACGATGTCCATGAGGCTCGGCTGCTGATTGAAGAGCAGGTGGCGCGGGCCGCCGCTGACCGGGTCGAAGCGGCGACGCTGGAGACTCTGGCCAGATCGATCGAAGCGCAGGAGGCGGCAATCGATGATCCTGTCCGCTTCCTCATTTGCGATCGCGAGTTTCACACGACCATCTATCGAGCTGGCGGCAATGGCGCTTTGGCGGATATTGCCTCGGATCTCTATTCCTACCTTCTCGACCATCGACGGCGCGCGGTTGCTCAGCCAACGAGCATCGCGACGAGCATAGCCGATCACCGCGCCATTTTTGCGGGGCTCGAGGCGCGCGATCCTGACGCGGCGGCAAGAGCGTTCGCTGTCCATGAAACACGCATCTACACCACGACCAGGCAGCTTCTGACGAAGTCCGCCCGGAAGCGATGAGGACGGTATTGCCGAACGACCATGCAGCACAACAGGGAGGATTTACAATGCTGACCAGACGCCTTTTTGCCACCGCAGCCCTAGCGGGCATTGTCACGCTCACCGGCATTGCCGGCTCGATGACCACCGCTTTCGCCCAGTCCAAAGAGTTGGTTTATTTGACCCCAGGCCTTGACCTTGCCTTCTGGCGATACCTCTCCAAGGGCATCGAGAATGTCGCGACGAAGGGTGGATATACCTATCAGGCTCTGGATTCCGGCAACAACGCCCAGACGCAGCTTAAAAATGCCAAGGACGCGATCGCTCGCGGCGTGGCTGGCATAATTATTTCTCCAACCGACAGCTCAACCGCGCCGGCCGTGCTCGATCTCGCCAAGCAAGCAAATATCCCCGTGGTCATCGCCGACATCGGTACCGACAGCGGTGACTATGTGTCCTTCATCATCTCTGACAATTATCAGGGCGCAAACGGCGTCGGCAAAGCGCTGGCCGAGGCGATGAAAGCCGCAGGCAAGCAAGATGGCAGCGTGGGAATCGTCGGCATCAGCCAGGCCCGTCTCAACGGTCAGGCGCGGACGAAGGGCTTCAAGGACGCGATGACAGCGGCTGGCATCACCAAGGAAGCCGGGCTGCAGCAGATGCAGACCTACACCGCTGACGAAACCTTCAAGTTCACGCAGGATATGACAACCGCGCATCCGGACATGAAGGGGCTGTTCGTTCAGACCGACGGCCCGACGCTCGGCGCCTTGCAGGCGATCAAGGCGGCACGCCTCACCGGTGACGTACTGGTTGCCGGTTTCGACGGGGTGCCGGAATTCGTACCACTGCTCCAGTCGGGCGAACTGGTGGTTTCTGGCATGCAGCAGCCGTATCTGATGGGCCAAGAATCGGGGCGCGCGATGGTCGACCATCTCGGCGGCAAAACTCCAGAAAAGAAGATCCTCGTACCGATCAAGATCGTGACCAGCAAGAACATCGAACAGGAGCTTCCAACCATCAAGGAAACGGTCTTCGCCAACGAGATGTAATCGAGAGTTTAGCCGACTTATACTGTTCGGGGGACGCGCCCTCCCCGCACAGTTCAATCATGTTCTCTTGGAGTGTACCCGCGGATGGTAGAGAGCAGTAAGGCTAGCGAGCCACTTCTCGTGGCTCGTGGCATCACCCGCCTGTTTGGGACCGCCTACGCGCTCAGCAACGCATCGATAGCGCTCTGCCGGCACGAGATCTGTGGATTGATTGGCGCAAACGGTGCGGGCAAGTCGACGCTGTCGCGGATCGTTTGCGGCCACTTGCGGCCTTCGTCGGGCGAGATATTGTTTAAGGGCGCTCCTTTGATTGCGGGCTCCGCGCGTGATGCGCTGCGCTCCGGCATAGCGCTCGTCGCACAGGAAACCAGCCTGGCGCCCGACATGAACGTGCTGGAGAACATCTTCTTGCCCAGCTATGCGATGCCCGGACGCCTGTCTTTCAGCCAATTGCGGCACAAGGCGCAGGCCCTCCTGTCGGAACTCGGTCACGACCACATGCTGCCACTCGACATCGAGGTGCGGCGGCTCTCGGCGGCGCAACGGCAACTCGTCGAAATAGCGAAGGCGCTGGCCTTAAACGCCGATCTCGTCATCTTCGACGAGCCGACCGCCTCGCTGTCGCCGATCGAGGTTGACCGGCTGTTCGACATCATGACGCGGCTGAAAAACAGTGGCAAGGCACTCGCTTTCGTCTCCCATCGGCTTGAGGAAGTGTTCGCAATCACCGATCGCGTCACGATCCTGCGCGAGGGCAAGACCGTGGCGGAAGGCCTGCCGACGGCCGGTCTCACCCAGGCTGACGTCATCCGCCACATGGTGGGACGCGACATCGGCAATGTGTATCGCAAGGCATCATCGCCTGCGGCCTCGAACGAGCAGCCGGTGGCTCTCGAGGTGACCGGGCTCAGCGCTTCGCCGATGGTGCGTAACGTCTCGTTCATGGTGCGCAAGGGCGAAATTCTCGGCCTCGGCGGCCTTGTCGGAGCTGGGCGCACGGAGAGCGCCGAAGCGATATTCGGGCTACGCCATCGCAACGGGGGGCGCATCCTCGTCGGCGGCAAGGAGATTCCTCCCAATAGCCCCATCGCGGCAATTCGCGCTGGCCTCGGCATGGTCGCCGAGGACCGGCGCGCCCAGAATATCGTGCCTGATATGACGGTCGGCGAGAACCTTTTCCTCGCCCAGATGGGCAAGCACAGGGGTTTTGGCCGCGGCCACTCAGCGCGTCGAAAACAAGCCCGCGAGCTTATTTTCCGTCTCGGCCTTCCCACCGACCGGATGGAAGCAAACCTCCTGCACTTCTCCGGCGGCATGCAACAGAAGGTCATCATCGCGCGCTGGCTGCTGATCGAGCCCGAAGTGCTCATTCTGGATGAACCAACGAAGGGCGTCGATATCGGGACACGCCAGGCGATCTACGAGCTGCTGCGCGAAGTCGCCGAAAAGGGGATTGCCGTGGTGGTGATCTCCTCGGACTTTGGGGAGCTCCTGGGAGTTTGCGAGCGGGTCGTCGTGGTGAGTGACGGCTATACCATCGCCGACCTGCCGGCTTCGCTCCTGAGCGAAGAGAGCCTGACATTGCTCGCTGCGCCGCGAAGTTCAGCAGAGCGCAATGCCGCATTCCTGCGGGATCTTGTCGCCAGCTACGGCGGCACGGCATTCTGGGGACTGATCGACGACGACCGGTTCGTCTGCCTCGCCATCGCCAACAGTGCACGTAGTACACCAATGGGACTCGCGGCCGGCCATGTCTACCTGGCGCACCAGACGGCGATCCCCCTCGCTCTTGAAGGGCGCCAGCCAGGCATCGTGACTGAGAACGACGGCCGGTCTACTGTGCTTGCGCCACTCTCCAACCGCAGGGGCCACGATCTCGGCTGGATCGGCCTCACCCTACCGCCGGGATCCAAGCTGCCGAAAACTGAGACGCTGTCGGCCCGCATGGCCGGGTTGTTCGATACACCTCCAAACGAAGAGATCGACGCATGAATGCGCCCTCCCGATCCTTTGCCATGCCTAGATTCACCAGCACCCTTGAGTTCCGAATGCTCGGCCTTGCCGTGGTGCTTGCGGTGATCCTGTCGTTCATCTCGCCCTACTTCTTCACCGAACGTAACGTGTTCAACATCCTCGACCAGTCGGTGGTGCTGGGCATTGTTGCCGTCGGCATGACCCTGGTGATTCTGACCGGAGGCATCGACCTTTCCGTCGGTTCGGTTGCCGGCCTGACCGGCATTGTTCTCGCCCTGCTTCTGAAGGAATTTCCCATTCCCTTAGCGATAGCGCTCGCCGTCGGCTGCGGCGCACTGATCGGGCTTTTCTCCGGCGTTCTCATCGCGGTGTTCGGCTTGGCGCCCTTCGTGGTGACGCTCGGCGTCATGGCGATGGGGCGCAGTCTTGCCTACATCGTGTCGGGGCAGCGCTCGATTTCGGGACTGCCGATGGGGCTGCAGAACATCGTCTACACGACCCTGCTCGGCATCCCCACCAACGTCGTCTTCCTCATCGCGCTCTACGTCGCCACCTGGGCGTGGCTGACATATTCGAAGGGCGGGCGCACGATCTACGCTGTCGGCTCGAATCTCGAAGCCGCCCGGGCCGCCGGCCTCAACACCCTCTTCTACTCGATCTTCCCCTATGTGGCCTGCGGGGCCCTTTCGGCGACAGCGATGACCTTTTCGCTGGCACAGATCATGTCGGCCGACCCGATCGGCGGAAACCAGCTTGAACTCGACGCCATAGCGGCCGTGGTCATCGGTGGCGCGAGCCTCTACGGTGGACGAGGCACCATATTCGGCACGCTGATGGGGGTTCTGATCATGGTGATGATTCGCAATGGACTGAACTTGCTCGGCGTCTCGCCGTTCTGGCAGGGGACTGCTATCGGCGCCATCATCATCCTCGCCCTGCTGGCCGAGCGCCTCATCACCTGGAAATCGCGCCGCGTCTGAGATCGGGAGCACGCCGATGACACATTCCGATCCCTCCCGCACGGTCCGGCTTTACGGTACCGAGGAGCCCCCGGCAGAGGAGCGCGTGCTGAATGCCGGTCCGCTCAGCGTACTTTTTGACGGCGCCAACCTACGCGACGTCCGTATGCATGGCGAAGAGGCGATCCGCGCAATCTCCTTCGTCGTGCGCGACAAGGACTGGGCGACGCTGATTCCGAAAATTGCGGATCTGATCGTCCAGCAAGATGGCGATCGATTTTGGATCAGCTACCGCGCAGGAGTAGCCGGCAATGGCGAGACCTTTGGCTACGAAGTCGTCATCGAAGGGTCCGCAGCCGGCGTGCTGACCTATTCGGCTCGCGGGAAGACGCCGACCGGGCTTCTGACGAATCGAACCGGGTTTGTCGTCCTGCATCCTATTGAGGGCGTGAGCGGCGCGCCGGCCACGATCACGCATACAAGCGGCGAAAGGGTCGAGACACGCTTTCCCGTAGAGATCGATCCTGTACAGCCGATGATGGATCTTCGTGAAATAGCGCACCGTACTCCCGGCGGGCTGGAGGTCACCTGCCTGATGGAGGGCGACGCCTTCGAGATGGAAGACCAGCGGAACTGGACCGACGCCTCCTACAAAACCTATGTTCGTCCCCTCGCCTTGCCCTGGCCATACAGGATCGAGCCAGGCGAGGTCGTCCAACAGAAGATCACCCTGACCGTCAAGGGCTTTCCGAGGGCTCCGTCGCGTTGGGCTGGGGGCGCAGCCGTCCTGACGCTTGGCGAGGCGGAGGGCACGATGCCCCCTCTCGGCATTGGGCTCCAGCCCGAGGATGCTTCGGCTGCATTGCGGCATGTCGAGACGCTGCACCAGCTCGGCGTCGCCCATATTATCTGCCATCACGATCCACGGCGCGGCCATGATGCCGAATCGCTGGCGAGGCATGTGGAGGTCGCCGCCGCGTTAGGCGCGCAACCTTGGCTCGAAGCCGTCGTCGAGCACGTCAACGATGCCGGAGCCGCGGCGGAAATCGACTTCCTCGGCAAGCTTGTCGCGAAACTCGATCGTCGTTTCGCGACAGTTTTGGTGTCGCCGGCGCCCGACCTCAAATGCACGCTGCCCGGCAGCGTCTGGCCGGCTGCGCCTGCCCCGGCGAAACTCTATGCCGCCACGCGCACCGCCTTCCCTGGGTCCCGCATCGGCGGCGGGATGTTCAGCTTCTTCACTGAGCTCAACCGTAAACGTCCCCCGACCGAGACGATAGACCTCGTGACATTTACGACGGCAGCGATCTTCCATGCTGGTGACGACCGATCCTTGATGGAGACGCTCGAATGTTTACCGCATATCGTCAGGACCGTGCCAGCCATCGCCAGGGGGCTGCCGTATTCCGTTGGGCCGTCCGCGATCGGGTTGCGTGACAATCCCTATGGCGAAGCGCCCGTCGCCAATCCCACGAACATCCGGCAGGCGGTCAATTTCAATGATCCGCGCCAGAGGGGCATCATGGGCGCAGCCTGGAATCTCGGCTATTTCGCTGCCTTCGCGGAAGGCGGCGCGGAGGCCGTCGCGCTCGGCGGCGCGGTCGGCCCGTTCGGCGTTCTCTCCGTGCCGACGCCGTTTCCGCAGTCCTGGTTCGAGGGCAAGGGCGAACTGTATCCTGTTTGGCACATCGTGCGAGGCCTGGCGAAACTCAAAGGCCGTCCGATCCGTCCGCTGCGATCGTCCGTCGCCGGGGCGGTGCGAGGGATCGCGGCGGTTACGGAAAAAGGCACCGAGCTATGGCTCTGCAATCCCTCGCCCAACACGCTGGAAGTCCGCCTCCCCGAAGGCTTCACGACCGCTGCAATTCTTGATGCCTCATCTTTCGTTGCGGCATCCCGTCAACCGGATCTGCTCGACCGCCTGACGCCTGTCGAAACACAGACGCTGTCGCTCGAAAGCTACGCGGTGGTGCGTGCCTTCAGGCCAGTATGATGCAGCATCCCGAGACAGTCCCTGAAGAGAACGGAGCATCCATGCATATACTCATCATTGGCGCTGGTGGAATGATCGGCCGCAAACTCGCGGCGGAGCTTTCCCGGACCGGGTCGCTCGGGGATAAGAAGATCGAGCGGATGACGTTGGCAGACTTGACGAAGCCCCCAGTGCCAACCGGTGCCTTATATTCCATCGAAGCCATTGCCGCTGATATTGCCGTCTCCGGTGCAGCCGAGGAGCTAGCCGCGCGCCGCGCCGATGTGATTTTCCATCTCGCAGCCATCGTGTCCGGCGAAGCGGAACGCGATTTCGAGAAGGGGTACCTGATCAATGTGGACGGCACGCGTGCTCTTTTCGAGGCGATCCGACTGGAAGGGGCGCGTAAGAAGTATCTCCCCCGGCTGGTGTTCACCTCGTCGGTCGCAGTATATGGCGCGCCTTTACCAGACCCTATTCCCGACGATTACATTCTTGCCCCGCTAACCAGCTACGGCACCCAGAAGGCGATATCCGAGCTGTTGCTCGCAGACTATTCGCGACGCGGCTTCCTTGACGGAATTGGGATACGGCTGCCTACGATCGTTATTCGGCCTGGCGCTCCCAACGCGGCGGCCTCGGGATTCTTCTCCGGAATCCTGCGCGAGCCACTCGCCGGCCAACGCTCCGTCCTGCCGGTGGAGGAGACGGTCAAGCATTGGCTGGCTAGTCCGCGCACGGCGGTAGCTCTCCTCATCCATGCCGCGATGCTCGATACGTCCGCGCTGGGCGCCCGGCGCACGCTGAACATGCCTGGGGTCGCGGCCACAGTTTCCGACCAAATTGCCGCGCTCCGCCGCGTGGCAGGCGCCGAAGCCGAGGCTTTGATAGACCGCAAGCCGGACGAGGCGATTAAGGCCATCATTGCGGGTTGGCCAAAATCCTTCTCGCCCACGCTAGCCAACAATCTGGGCTTCGTGGCCGAAAGCACGGTGGATGAACTGATAGCGGTTTACCTGGCGGATGACGCCCCGAAGGCCATCCCTTAACCGCCAAGGCAGAGTCACTAGCGTTTCCATGGAAGTTGAAAGTGAGAGATCTGATGCTTCTCGGCTGCATAGGCGATGATTTCACCGGGTCGTCCGACTTGGCCAACACGCTCGCCAAGGGGGGTATGCGCACCGTCCAGTACAATGGCGTTCCCAAAATCGACTCCGACCGCTCGGTTGACGCGGGCGTCGTTGCCCTGAAGACCAGAACGATACCCGCCAGCGAGGCGGTGAAGCAGTCGCTTGCGGCGCTAGAGTGGCTTAGACGCCAGGGCTGCCGCCAGTATCTGTTCAAGTACTGCTCGACATTCGATTCGACCCCCGAAGGCAATATCGGGCCGGTGCTAGACGCTCTTGGCGACGCCGTGGGGGCGGCACGCGCGATCGTCTGTCCGGCGTTTCCCGCGACCGGCCGGTCGATCTACCAGGGGCATCTTTTCGTTAACGATCGTCTGTTGAGCGAATCCGGCATGGAGAAACATCCGCTTACGCCAATGACAGATCCCGATCTGAGACGTTGGCTTGCACGACAGACCGGGCGCGGGATCGGCCATGTCCCCTACGACGTCGTGGCGGGAGGAAGCATCCCGATCAGGGATGCTCTAGAGGCTGCTGCTGCGAGCGGCTCTCGCTACATCGTCGTCGACGCCATTTTGGACAAGGACCTTATCGCCATTGGCGAGGCTGCCGAATCGGATGTCCTGCTCAGCGGCGGTTCGGGCATTGCCCTTGGACTTCCGACCAACTTTCGTCGGGCCGGGCTGATTGGCAGGGCGGCCATGGATTGGATGGGAAAACAGGGGCCGGCAGCCGTGCTTTGCGGCTCGTGCTCTGCCATGAGCCGACGCCAGATCGCCGAGCACCGGAAAAGCCATCCAACGCGCGTCGTGGAGGTGGACGCTGTCATGGACCGCGCGGCCAATCCTGTCGAATATGCCGAATGGGTTATCGGCCAGCAGCAGCATGGCTTGCCGCTCGTGTTTTCGTCGGCTGAGCCCGAAGCCGTCGCAGCCGCGCAGAAGCACCACGGGAAGGAGCGCGTCGCAACGGCGGTCGAAGGTTTTTTCGGCGAATTGGCGCGCCAGCTTCTGGCGCATGGCGTCCGCCGGCTGGTCACGGCGGGCGGCGAGACATCGGGGGCCGTCGTATCGGCGCTCGAGATTTCGTCGTTCGAGATCGGACCGGAGATCGACCCCGGCGTTCCAGCGTTGAAGGCCGGTGGGCTGGAAATGGTGCTCGCACTGAAGTCGGGCAATTTCGGCGCGGCTGACTTCTTCAAAAAGGCAGCCGGCGTCCTTGCTGGAGACGTTGTCCGATGAACGATGAAACAAGGCTCAGGGAGCAAATTTGCAGCGTTGCCGCGTCCATGTTCACGCGCGGCCTTACTGCCGGAAGCTCGGGGAACATCTCCGCTCGCCTCGGCGACGGTCGGCTTCTCGTCTCGCCGACGGGATCGTCCTTTGGCACGCTCGATCCCGCCCGCCTGTCGTTGTTTGACGCGGAGGGGCGGTTCGTGGACGGCGACAAGCCGACGAAGGAAATGCCGCTGCATTCGGCGTTCTACGAGACGCGCGGTGCGCGCGCTGGAGCGGTCGTCCATCTTCATTCAACCCATTCGGTCGCGGTTTCGCTTCTGCCCGGCATCGATCCGGACAGCGTCTTCAAGCCATTGACGGCCTATTCGGTCATGCGGCTGGGCAAGGTGAAACTGCTGCCCTACATCCGGCCTGGCGATCCGTCGATGGGAGACGCCGTGCGCGGACTCGCTGGAAAACGGTCGGCAGTGTTGCTGGCCCACCACGGCCCCGTGGTGGCCGGCAAGGATCTCGAAGCCGCCGCCTACGCGATGGAAGAGCTTGAGGAAACGGCCAAACTCACGCTTCTCACCCGCGGCTTGCGGCCTAAAATCCTCGCAGCGCCGCAAATTCGTGAGTTGGTGGAATATTTTGACGTGGAGTGGGACGACTGATGCAGCTTTCGGCCAATCTGGGATTTCTTTTTCGTGACCTCGCGCTTCCAGACGCGATCCGTGCGGCAAAACGGCTCGGTTTTGCCGCCGTTGAGATGCATTGGCCATACGACACCGATGCATCGGTGATCGCGCAGACGCTCATCGAAACTGGCCTTCCGCTTCTTGGCATCAACACGGCCAGAGGCGACGTTGGAGCGGGTGACAATGGCCTCGCTGCGCTGCCGGGTCGGGAAACGGAAGCTCGCGCGGCGATTGACCAGGCGGTTCAATGGGCAGCAGCCACGCGCTGTCGCAACATCCATGTGATGGCAGGCAAGGCAACCGGTGACGAGGCCTTCGCGACCTTCGAAGGCAACTTGCGGTACGCATCGAAGAGCGCCGCGCAGCACAACATCGGGGTGCTGATCGAGCCGTTGAACCCGCGCGATGCGCCAGGCTATTTTCTTTCCGACCTCCCCACCGCCTTCTCCGTGGATTGGCTGACGCCCAGCTAGGGAGCGCAATACCCTGCATTCACGGCGACCCGCGCCATGAATGGACGGTGGAGCGACTGGCGAAGGAGGCCTCCATGTCGCGCTCGGTGTTCTTCGACAGGTTCCGCAGGGAGGTCGGCGTCCAGCCGATGGAGTACCTGCTATGTGGCGGATGGCCCTCGCCAGGGACATGCTGCGGCGCGGGGATGGCGGCGTGAAGGAGGTTGCGGAAACCGTCGGCTATGGCTCCGCCAGTTCCTTCCAGTGTTGCATTCACCCGGTTTGTCGGCATACCGCCAATACAGTTCGCACGCCAAAGGGTCTCACGGTAGGCTAGAGCTGTGAAGACCACTCCTTGGAATTCCCCTAGCCGACTTCTCGTTCGTTCATTTTTCCATGACGGACCACCGATTCCTGACCGACCAGGCCCCGCAATTGGCATCTTGCACCGGTGAGGCACCGAATAGCCGCTTGTATTCACGGCTGAATTGGGAGGCGCTGCCATAACCGACCGAAAGGCCACACCGGCTGCGTCCAGCGGCGCCTGCAACAGTTGCCGGCGCGCGCCGGATTGCCAACGTACAGTGTGCTGTCTCTTCAGATCGCGCGCGGGCCGCATGTCCGCGTCGCCCGACTATACGAAAAGACGGAGCGGAATTTTCGCGCCCGTCGCCCTCGCCACAGCCTCCATCTTGCCGAATCCGTCCACCATTAGTGGGAAAGTTCGTTCTTATAGAAAACCCCACCCTTCATGATCGCCTGGAAGGATTTGCCTTCGTCGCCGAGCAGCGAGATGTCCTTCAGTGGATCGCCGTCTATCACAATCATGTCAGCATAGGCCCCTGCGGCGATGGTGCCGATCTTGCCAGCCATCAAGCACAGTTCGGCCGCGTTGATGGTGGTCGATCGGATGACCTCGATGGGCGGCAGCGCCTCGGCGCGGATATTGAATTCCAGGTTCTGGTGTGGATGTAGAAAGCCTAGATGATCCGAACCATGGCAAATCTTTACACCGGCGTTGTGCATGATCTCCAGCGATACCGGGCCACGATCACGCACCCACTGCAGGCGCTCAACGGCGGCAGCGTCGAGTCCGAGCCTTTCAGCCTCGATGATTTGTCCCTCGTATGCGCTGATTGTCGGCGTTGAATAAGCGCCCTTCTCGGCCATGATCGCCGCCGTTGCGGGAGTGATCAGCGTACAGTGCTCGATCGACTTGATCCCGCAGGCCAGCGCCCGCGCGATTGACTCGTCCGAATGTGCGTGCACGCAAACGTAGGTCTTGGCGTTCTCCGCTTCTTCCTGGAAGGCGCGAAGCTCATCCATCGAATAGGCATTCCATGAGCGTGGCATCCGCAGCTGCGCCGCGCCGCCGCCGGCCATCACCTTGATGAACTGAGCGCCTTTGCGTATCTCCTCGCGCGCCGCGCGGCGACACTCATCAACGCCGTCGACGATCTTCGACACGTTGCCGAGTTGATTGTTGAAGGTTTCAGCCGAGATCAGGTCGCCGCGCTCGCGCGGATCGGTATGGCCGCCGGACTGGACAAAAGCCTTGCCGCACATGGTCAACCTGGGTCCGTCGATCAGACCGCTTTCAAGCGCGTATTTGAAGCCCAGCGTCGCCCCACCGACGTCGCGGACTGTCGTGAAGCCGCGCAACAGCATGCCCTTGACGATCTTGGCCGCGTGCAGCGCCACCAGTTCGTTGGGCATACGTGAGCTGGCGGACGGATCTTCAGCGGCCGAATAAACGTGGACGTGGCAATCGATCAAGCCGGGCATCAGCGTCTTGCCCTTCAGGTCGATCATGATCGCGTTGACGTCCTTAATCGGCTTGTCGGAAACTTCGTCAATCATGCCTTCCGACACCCGTACATGACGGTCATACTCCCCGTCGTCCGAGGAACCATCAAGCACGCGCGCGTTCTCGAAGACATATGAAGGCATGGGAATCTCCTCTTCAATCATTCCTGTTAGTAGGTCGCACGTCCGCCCGACAGGTCGAAGACCGCTCCGGTGGTGAAGGAATTCTCCTGCGTGGCCAGCCAGCAGATCATGGACGCTGCCTCCTCCAGTTCGAGCATGCGCCCGCGTGGGATCTTGCCAAGGATATAGGCTATATGTTCGGGCGCCTGGGCCATCGCGCCCGGTGTCTTGGCGACGGCCGGCGTCACGCAGTTGACGGCGACGTTGCGATCGGCCAACTCCTTACCAAGCGACTTGGTTAGCGCGATCACGCCGGCTTTCATTGACGAATAGGCGACCGCATTGGGATTGCCTTCCTTGCCGGCGACAGAGCTGATGTTGACGATGCGTCCGTAACCCTTCTCCATCATGTGGGGCACGATCGTTCGGCAGCAGTGGAAGGTGCCATTGAGTCCGACCTGAACCACCTCGGCGAAGGCTTCCGGCGGATACTCCCAAGTTGGCATATTAGGGCCAACCAAGGCGGCGTTATTAACTAGGATGTCGACCTTGCCGTAGCGCTCGACAGTTGCCTTTGTCGCAGCCTCAACTGAGGCGAGCACGCCGATATCGGCTGTCAGGCACTGGACGCGGTCTGAGGCTCCGACCTTCTCGGCGCAGACACCGAGCACCATCTCGTCGCGGTCCCAGATGGAGACACTCGCACCTGATTCGAGCATACGCTTGACGACGGCAAACCCGATTCCTTGAGCGCCTCCCGTGATGACTGCGGTTCGGCCTGCGAGATCATATTCATTCATGTATAGACGGTTCCTGACTTTCCGCTGGCGCCCCGGCTACGCCGGACGTGAGCAATTTCATTTTGTGTTTTCTGCCAAACCGGAATACGACCTTATTGGAGACATGATGGGCAGCGCGAAGACTTGATTGGGAACGGGTGCGTCGTGATCCGCGATGAGCCCCGGCGCAGCTGAACATTCGCGATTGTCGATCCCTTCCTTGGCACCAGGATCGTGGACAGTGGTCGGCCAATCCAGCATGGAGCTTTGCGACGAATGCGTTTTGACCTGTTGTCATTGGAATTGTTCGTCGCAGTCTGTGAGGAGCAAAGCATTGCCAAGGCCGCTGACCGCGAGCACATAGCTGCATCTGCAATCAGCAAGCGCATTTCCGATCTCGAGGCCCGGCTCAAGACACCGCTGTTCTTGCGTGGTTCCAAGGGGTTGGAACTCACCGCAGCCGCCAATTCCCTGCTGTACCACGCCCGCGTGGTCATGCGCGACCTGCGCCAGATGGAATCCGAGCTGTCCAATCATGCCAGCGGCGTGCGTGGCCACGTCCGCGTCTATGCCAGTGTTTCCACCATCATCCAACACCTGCCGCGTGACCTGCGCGAGTTCCTCGCCCTACACGACGCCGTGCGCATTGACCTGCAGGAAGGAACAAGCCAGGAGGCGCTCGAGGCGGTGGCGGAGAACGCCGCCGATATCGGCGTCTTCGGCGGCGTTGTGCCGCGCCAAGGCTTGAAGATCATCCCGTACCGTGTCGACCGCATTGTCGCACTCGTTCACAAGGACCACCCGCTGGCGGACCGCACGATCGTCAAGTTTGCTGAGTTCACCGATTTCGATCTAATCGGGCCGATGAAGGGATCCTTCCTCGACTCGCTTGTGCTACGCGCTGCTTCCGACCTCGCCCGCTCGTTGCGGATGCCAGTCCGCGTGAACGGTTTCGAGACCGTATTCAGCATGGTTGAAGCCGGACTGGGGATCGGCCTGGTCCCGGAGAAATGCGCCGAGCGCTATGTGACCAGCGGCAACACCGTCGCCATCGTCCTTGACGAACCCTGGGCCGAGCGCCAGTGGAACCTTTGCGTGCAGGCAAGCCAGACCATGCCGCCGCCCGTGCGGCTGCTGCTCAACCATCTCACCAACAGCGAAACCCGATAAGGCCGCTTGATTTCGCCGGCCGTCCTCGTCGGCGCGGTCCGCCCGCGACCGCCGGGGCGCGTTCGCCTATGGCGATGGGCTGTTTCCGAAGGACGACTTCGAGGATGCACGCGACACTCCTATAAGACACCCGAAAGGGCGCGCGCCGTGGTGGTTTGCGCTCCTGTGAAATCCATCTGGAGGAATAGGACGTGAAAATCGCGGTACTTCCCGGCGACGGCATCGGCAAGGAGGTGACCGCTGAGGCGGTCAAAGTGTTGCGCTCACTTGCCGGCGCTGGACTCGCCTTCGAGATGACCGAAGCCATCATCGGCGACGAAGGCATTCAGACCGTCGGCGATGCGTTGCCGGCGAAAACGCTTGAACTCTGCCGTGCGGTTGACGCTATCCTGCTTGGCGGTACCGGTGTGCCCGCCGACGAGCACCGCCCACCATCCGAAGGCGCTGGAAACGGGTTGTTGCGGCTTCGCCGGGCGCTGTCGCTCTATGCCAATTTTCGTCCGGTCCTGCTCTATCCCGAATTGCTCGACGCCTCGACGCTGAAGCCGGAGGTGGTCGAAGGCGTCGATATGCTGATCCTGCGGGAGTTGAATGGTGACCTGTATTTCGGCGAGCCCCGCGGCATCTCTGTCAACGCGGCCGGGGAGCGCGAAGGCATCAACACAATGCGCTACACCGAGAGCGAGATAGACCGTATCGCCCATGTAGGCTTCAAGGCGGCACAAAAACGCGGCAGGAAGCTGTGCTCTGTCGACAAGTCGAACGTGCTGGAGACAATGATGTTGTGGCGCGAGGTGGTGACCCGCGTCGGCAAGGACTATACGGATGTGGAACTGACCCATCTCTATGTCGATGCAGCCTCCATGGCGCTGATCCGCAATCCCAGGCAGTTTGACGTCATCGTCACCGGAAATGTCTTCGGTGACATCCTCTCCGATGCCGCGGCGATGCTTGCCGGTTCAATCGGCATGCTGCCGTCGGCCTCGTTGGGTGTCGGAAACAAGGGGCTCTACGAACCTGTCCACGGCACCGCACCCGACATTGCGGGCCGCAATATTGCCAATCCGCTGGCAGCGATTTTGTCGGTAGCGCTGATGCTGCGCTATTCTTTCTCGCTGGAAGATGAGGCCGCGCGGGTCGAGGCTGCGGTCCGTTCGGTGCTTGCCGCCGGCTACCGAACCGCCGACATTATGCGGCCCGGCTGTCGCAGGGTCTCCACCAGCGAGATGGGTGACGCCGTTGTAGCGGTTCTCGTCGCCGGAACCAGCAGGCAGGCCGTCTGCTGATCGGTCCGATGCGTCGCAAGTTCCTAGAAAGGAGAGTCCCTCTCCCGCCTGGGCGTCTTCAATCCAGGTCTGACGCTCGACTGAAATCCCAGTGGGCGCAAAAGGAGTACGACACGCGATGAAATTGCTGCGCTATGGCGAGCCGGGTGAGGAAAAGCCTGGCATTCTCGACCGCGAGGGCCTCATTCGTAACCTGTCTGGCCATGTCTGCGATATTGCCGGCGGGACGCTGTGTCCCATTGGTCTCGACGCGCTCCGTGCGATCGATATCGCCAGTCTCCCGGTCGTCGACGGTAATCCACGCATCGGCCCTTGCGTCGCCGGGACCGGAAAATTCATCTGCATCGGGCTGAATTATTCTGACCATGCCGAGGAAACCGGCGCCACGGTGCCGTCGGAGCCGATTATCTTCATGAAGGCAACTTCGGCGATCACCGGCCCATACGACCGGGTCGAGATCCCACGCGGTTCCGAAAAGACCGACTGGGAGGTCGAACTCGGCGTCGTTATCGGCAAGACCGCGAAATATGTCTCGGAGGACGAGGCGATGGACCATGTCGCTGGCTATTGTGTCGTCAACGACTTATCCGAGCGCTCCTTCCAGGCCGAACGACAAGGTCAGTGGACCAAGGGCAAGTCGGCCGACACCTTCGGCCCGCTCGGGCCCTGGCTGGTCACCGCGGACGAGGTGTGCGATCCACAGCCGCTGAAGATGCATCTTGAGGTCAATGGCAAAGCCTTCCAGAACGGCTCGACAGCGACCATGGTCTACGGCGTGAGGCACTTGGTATCCTATCTGTCGCAGTTCATGAGCCTGCGCCCCGGCGATATCATTTCCACTGGCACTCCGCCCGGCGTCGGCCTCGGTCAGAAGCCGAATATTTTTCTCAAGGCTGGCGATGTCATTACCTTGGGCATCGAGGGTCTTGGCGAACAACGCCAGCAATGCATTCAGGCGTAGCGATCGGATGCTCCATGACCGTCGACCCGACGCCTTTGACGTGGGTGGCAGCGATTTAAATCCTCGAAGCTCGACGATTTCCGGTCGCCATCCCGATTAGGGGCCTTCCTATCGCCCATCAATGTTGGCATCTGACATTTCTAGACCCGCCGGAGCAGGCATGCACTTCAATTTTTCCGACCTCAAGCCCATTGAGCGATACAAGCTCCTGTCCTCCACCATCACGCCCCGCCCAATAGCCTGGGTTTCCACCATCAGCGAAGCCGGTCAACGCAACGCCGCGCCGTTCTCCTTCTTCAATGTTTTCGGCGAGGATCCGCCGGTTGTCGGATTCTCGATCAACGACCGCAGTCCGGGCGACCGGAAGGACACAGGCCGTAACATCCGCGCCACCGGCGAGTTCGTCGTCAACCTAGTCGACGAGGATCAGCTGAAGGCGATGAACGTCACGGCCACTGAATACGGCCCGGCCGTCGACGAGTTCACCGTCTCCGGCCTGAGCTCGCAGGCCTCGCTTTCGATCGGCGCGCCGCGCATCGCAGAAAGTCCGGTGTCCTTCGAGTGCAAGCTGATGCAAATCGTCGAGCTGGGGTCAAACCGTTCGCTTATCCTCGGCCATGTGCAAGTCATGCATATCCGCAACGACCTGCTCATCAATCCGGAACGCTTCCATGTCGATACGGCGAAGATGCGCGTCGTCGGGCGGATGCAGGGTAACAACTACATTGTCTGCGACGACATTTTTGAGATGGCACGCCTTCAGCCATAAGCCTGATTGCGGGAATAGAAGCGGCGCTTCCTTCACGGTGTTCGGTGCTCGTCGAGCGGGTGTCAGGCCGCGGAGCGAGAGCGACCCTATGGAGTTTTGGCGTATAACCGAGGCAAGTCGTTCGAGCCATGGATGACCCTAGCTGTGTCCCGATAGCGTTGCTTTCTGTAGCGGTTGTGGCTCAAACAGCAGCGAACACGATCGTTGCTAGCGGCGTAGAGAACGGTGCATCCGCGACTGCGTGGTCTCAAAGCGCAGCCGACAATAACGCCATTTGGCCCTTTCGTGTCAGTCGGTGACAGCCCCGATACTGAGCCATGGCGTCGCTTGCGCCGACGCTTTCTCATGATCTTTGATCGCCGGCAGTTCCGCCAGAGTGTCGTCGATGAAATCATTGCCCTTCAGCAGTCGCTCCCGGTCTGAATCGACAATCAAGAACGGCACTGTGCCAAGCCGCAGGTGGCTGAGCTCGCGCCTTTCCAGGTCCACCGTGAAGCGCGCTTCCTGCGGATTCGCCGCCGCGCGCAGGCACTCTGCTAGCACGTCCTCACTGACGGTCGCAGGAATGATGCCGTTGTTGATGCAGTTCGCCTTGAAAATATCGGCGAACATGGAGGAGATCAGGCAGCGTATGCCAAATGATTTCAGTGCCCAGGGCGCGTGCTCGCGCGACGAACCGGAGCCGAAATTACGCCCCGCGATGATGATCGTCGCCTCGTCATAGGGCTGCTTGTTGAGGATAAAGTCCGGATCTGGTGTGCCGTCTGGTCTGTAGCGCAGGCTATGAAACAGGAACGGTGCCATCGCGTTGCGATCCGGCTTGCGCAGGAACTGCTGGGGATAGATCAGGTCTGTGTTGATGTCGGACATCGGAAAGGGCGCGGCGATGCCGCTGTGTCCGGAGATCGGTTCCATATTCGCCTCAGATCAGTTCGCGCACGTCTGTCAAATGGCCGGTGATCGCCGCTGCCGCGGCCATGGCGGGGCTCATCAGATGCGTACGCGCACCGCGCCCCTGTCGCCCTTCGAAATTCCGGTTCGATGTCGATGCGCATCGTTCGCCAGGTTTCAGCCGCTCGCCATTCATCGCCAGGCACATCGAGCAGCCAGGCTCACGCCAGTCGAATCCGGCCTCGATGAAGATCTGGTCGAGTCCCTCCTGCTCAGCCTGGTCCTTGACCGGCCCCGAACCAGGCACAATCCAGGCAGTCGTACCGTCGGCGACCTTGCGCCCCCGCACCACTACGGCCGCGGCCCGCAAATCCTCGATGCGGCCATTGGTGCACGAGCCGATGAAGACGTGATCAACGTGGATGTCGGTCAGCGCCTGTCCGGGCTGCAGGCCCATGTAGTCGAGTGCGCCTTGGATACTGGTGCGCTCGCTCTCGTTGTCGCAGGACGAAGGGTTTGGCACCCTGCCTACGATCGGCAGCGATTGGCCGGGATTGGTGCCCCAGGTGACGAAGGGCACTACGTCGGATCCGGCGATTTCGACATCCGCGTCGAAGAACGCATCCGGATCTGACTTCAGCGAGCGCCACGAATCCACTGCCCGGCCCCACATTTCGTCCTTCGGCGAGTATTTGCGTCCTTCCAGATAGGCGATGGTCTTCTCGTCGGGCGCCACCATGCCGGCGCGCGCGCCGCCCTCGATCGACATGTTGCACAGCGTCATGCGCTGTTCCATGGTCAGCGCCCGAACCGCCTCTCCCTGGTATTCGATGACGTGGCCGGTACCACCTGCCACGCCAATCCTATGCAGAATCGAAAGGATTAGGTCTTTCGCCGTTGCGCCGGAGGGCAGTTCGCCCTTCACGTTGACACGCATCGACTTGGACTTGCGCTGCACGATGGTCTGCGTCGCCAGCACGTGCTCGACCTCGGAGATACCGATGCCAAAGGCGAGTGCCCCGAATGCGCCAAGGGTGGAGGTGTGGCTGTCGCCGCACACCACCAGAGCGCCGGGCAGCACAAAGCCGAGTTCAGGCCCGATCACGTGGACGATACCCTGCCGGCGGTTGCCGACCGAATAGACGTCGATACCGGCCTGCCCGCAGTAGGCCTCAATGTCCTGGACCATCTTGCGTGCGTCCTCGTCCTCATAGGCGATCCCGTTGACGCGGGGCGTCGTGGGAACGACGTGGTCGGCCACGCCGATCGTCAGATCGGGACGGTGCACCTTGCGCCCGCGCGCACTTAGCCCCGAAAATGCGTAAGTCGCGACACCTTCATGAACCAGATGTCGGTCGACAAAGAGAATGGCCCTGTTGTCGCCCAGCGGCTTGACGACATGGGCATCCCAGATTTTTTCATACAGCGTCTTCGCCATGGTGACCTCTTCGCGGCGCCGCCTGATTGCATCTGCCGAGGACACTCGCTGAACGGCGCATGCGACTGGACACCAGGCGCTCGTCATCGGCGAAATCCTCAGAGGTATCAGGCCGCCTGCAATCTAGGAGTTAGCCCACACGCCTTGAAGGCTCATTTCGACATGGCTCCGTCGCGAACGACGATGCGGATCACGCCCTGGTCCAGTTTGCCCGCCGCATCTTCAAAATCAGCGGAGCGGCTGGACAGTTCTGCCTCCCAGCCCTGTCAGGTGTTGGTCGGCATTCCCAAGCCGACGCCAAAAACGGTCGGTCATGAAGGCTCCGATCCCGGCACGCCTTCCTACACGCAACGAGAAGTACGGAGAATTGTCAGACACCAAGATAGTCGAGTAGACTTTCTTCCTCCGCAGCCATCTGGAGATTCGTCAATTCCTTTACGATCTTCCCGTTCTCGATCATGTAGTATCTGTCCGTAACCTCAGCCGCAAACTGAAGATTCTGTTCGACCAATAGAATTGTCAGACCGGTCGACTTGATATCATTAATGATCGCACCGATTGCATCGACAACTACAGGAGCCAAGCCCTCGGTTGGCTCATCAAGCAGGAGGAACGACGCTCCCATATAGAGCGGACGCGCGATCGCCAGCATCTGCTTCTCTCCGCCAGACAGAGACGCTGCTTTTTGCAGGCGCCGCGCCTTGAGAATGGGGAAATGCTGGTAGATCCGTTCAAGTGGCCATCCTGTGGTTTTGTTCGGCCGACCGATGGTCAGATTTTCATGGACGTTCAATGTCGAAAATATGCCGCGGTCCTCAGGGGCAAAGCCCACTCCCATCCTGCAAATGCGCTCGGGCGAAAGGTCGATGATTTCCGAGCTGCCAAAACGGATGCTGCCCGTCCGGCGCGGTATGTCACCAATGATGGATTTAAGCAGCGTGGTCTTGCCGGCGCCGTTGCGCCCCACCAGCGTCACGACCTCGCCTGCGTCGACTGACAGGCCAACACTCTGCAATATATGGCTTTCACCATAATAGGCATCGAGATTTCTTATCTCCAACATACTCAATGGCGTTTTCCCAGATAGGCTTCGATTACGCGAGGGTCCGTTCGTACGTCGTCATAGCGCCCGCGAGCGAGCAGAGCACCCTGCTGCATGACGATGATTTCGTCGGCGACATCGGCGATGACTCCAAGATTGTGCTCCACAACGATGATCGTGCGCTCGCGGGACAATTGGGCGATTAGGTCAGTTGTGCGTGACACGTCCGCACTCGTCATCCCTGCGGTCGGTTCGTCGAGAAGAAGGATCGCCGGGTGCGCCGCCAAGGAGATCGCGAGTTCCAAGGCCCGTTTGCGGCCATAGGAAAGATCACTGGCCGGCCGCTCGCGCAAAGATGGCGGAATGCCGACTTGATCCAGCAAAGCGTTGGCTTCAGGTCTGTGGTTTTCGTGCCAGCCTGACTTCGCCAGCACTTTGGCGCCCCCATCCGCTCGCCGTTGCACCGACAGGACAACATTGTCCATGACCGCCAGATTGGGAAAAATGCTGGTGATTTGAAAACTTCGCACGATCCCGCGCCGGGCAAACTGTTCGGTGCGCAGCGAAGTCATGTCTTCACCATTAAACAGCAGACGACCACGCTTGGGCCGATAAAAACCGCTCAAGACATTGAACAGAGTGGTCTTGCCGGCGCCGTTCGGTCCGATGATCCCGTAAACCGGCTTTTTCTCGAACTTCAAGCTAATGTTGTTGATGGCCGTGAAACCGCCAAAGCTCATTGTGACCGATTGCAGTTCAAGGAGCGGCACGTCTGTCGAACCCGCCCCGTAGACGGAGTTACTAGCGCCAGGATCAGGCATCGGCCACCTCTCCGGTTGTTGCAATCTGGTTCGGGTTTGCAGCGTAAAGCTCACCCTTTGCCGGCATATCGGGCGACGTGGCGCGATCGACCGAATGATGCACGATCTCGCCGAGTATTCCGCGTCGGAACAACAGCACGACGGCCACGAACAGAAGGCCGAGGAACAGGCTGCCATTGTCCGTGATTGACGACAACGTATTGCGCATGAGCAAAACGATGCCACTGCCTAAAAATGGGCCGAAGATGGTACCGGCGCCGCCAAGCAGCGTCATCATGATAGGCTCTCCAGAAGCGCGCCATGAGACCATTTCAAGGGTAACAAACTGATGGTTAAGGGCATAGAGAGCGCCGCCGATCGAGCACACCACTGCCGAAAATACATACGCCTTCACACGCAAGCCGTAGACGCTGTAGCCAAGACTCATCATGCGCTGCTCGTTCTCGCGGGCGCCGAGAAGCGCAAGGCCATACGGCGACTTTAGAAGTCGAATTGTCGTGATAATCACCAAGGCAGCGGCAGCGAGGCAAACATAATAGAAGATCCGGTCGTCCTTGAGGTCCAAGCCCAGGAGCGTTGGTCGAACCAATCCGTGCAACCCGTCCTCACCGCCCGTGTAGTCGGGAAACTGATTGACGACGAAATAGACGATCGACGCGAATGCAAAGGTGATCATAGAGAAATAGATCCCTTTCTTTCTTGCGACGATGAAGCCAAAAAGAAGACTTACAATGGTGCTCAGGGCGACGCCGGCGAGCAGCGAAAGGAACATCGGAGCCCCGAACTTAACCATCAGGATCCCGGTGACGTAGGCCGACATGCCCCAATAGGCGGCCTGGCCGAACGAGAGGAGTCCGCCGATCGCGAACAACAGATCGAAACCAACCGCAAACAGCCCCCAAAGGATAATGTCAGTCGCAAGGACTGGATAGACCAGCCACGGAAGCAAAAGCGCTGCCGCCAGCGCAATGAGAGCGGTGGGTCGGCTCAAGAACACCCGCCGCGCACGCTCGGTCATCGGTGTATAATGCAGCGCGAAATGCGAAATATCGATGCCTTGGAAAATCCCGCCCGGGCGTATTAGGAGCACGACAAGCATCAAAATGTATATGACTGCGGAGGCCGCCGGCGCATAGAAGATGGCCGCGATAGCCGAGACGAGGCCTGACGCAAAGCCCATGATTGCCGATCCGGCGATCGAGCCCATGCCGCCGGCGACGACCACGGCGAAGACGAAATTGATCATTTCCTCTCCCATAAACGGCGACACGTTGCGCATCGGTGCGGAAAGCGCCCCCGCGAGCCCAGCCAGAGCGGAGGCGAAAAAGAACGTGCCGGACACGAGAAGGGGCACATTGCCGCCGAAGCATTTAAGCAGATCGGGCCGCTCCGATGCCGCCCGGATCAGCGCTCCCAGGCGCGTGCGCTCAAGCGCCAAATATGTGCCCAGACATAGAAATACCGATACCACAACGACGAAGAGGCGATATTTCGGGTATGAGGCGAAGCCGAGGCTGACGGCACCCTTGAGAAGGTCAGGCACCAGGTATGGCGCCGACGTAACGCCGTAAAAAATTCGAACAACGTCTTCGATGATCAGCGAGAGGCCGAAGGTCAAAATCAGGATGTAGGCGAGATCCAAGCCATAAAGTCGGCGGATGAGCAGCCGCTCAATAATCACACCAAGCAGTCCGACCAGAACGGCGGAAATGAGAAAGCCCAGCCAAAGCGAAACACCGAGATGCGATCCCAGAATCACCGCGATGATTGCGCCCAGCATGAACATCGCGCCATGCATGAAATTAACCACGCGCATCATGCCGAAGATGATGCTCATGCCGAGACTCATCAACGCCAGGACACCTCCCGTGACAAGTCCGTTGAAGAGCAAAATTGCATAGTAAGACATTGGCCGGCCTCGGTTGCGTTGCGGATGAACCCCTCTCCCCGTCGGCGATCAGCCGGCGGCGGGAGGCATGCTTCTTCCGCTACCAATCGTGCTTGCAGGTGCTTTCTGCTTCCGGGTAGTACGCCTCATCCCCTGGAACCGACCCGACGATGTTGAAAAAGTCGCTGTCGTTCTTGACCTCCGATGCGGGTTTGACCTGGCCAATAAAGGTACGCTTCACCACAAGATGGTCGCGCTTGCGCATGAGCGCGTCCTTGGTGAACATGTCGCTGAAACGCCGACCTTCTAGGGCTTCCGTTACCTTGTCGGGATCGTCCGTCCCGATTTCTTGGACGGCCTTCAGTACTTGATAGACGGCAGAATAGTTGCCCGCGTGTATGTCACCAGGGTAGAAGCTGAGCTTCTCGCGGAAACGCTTTGTGAATTTCCGGGTTTCGTCGTCGAGATCCCAATACCAGATCAGCGCGGCGTTTACGCCGGCCCACGTGTCCGGCCCGAGAGCCTTCACATCAGAAAGATTCAACTGTCCGGGAACAATCTTTATTCCGGCATCCATCAAGCCGAATTCACGGGCCTGCTTAACCGCGTTGCGCAGATCCTGTCCGGATTCAAGGATTCCGATTGCCTCGGCGCCAGCCGCCTGCGCTTTGAGAAGATAGCTTGAGAAATCGTCGTTCGGGAACGGCACCATATCCACCCCAACGACCTCACCACCGTTTTGATTAACGGCACTCGAGAAAGAAGCCAGCAACGACTTTCCGAAGGCAAAGTCGGCTGTGATAAAATACCATTTTTTGGTGCCGTCCTGGGTCATTTTCTTGACCGGCGCGGACATGGCTGAGGTATCGTATCCATAGTGCCAAGTGTATTTGCCGCAAGCTTCATTCGTAAGCGCCATGGTTCCCGGGCTAACAAAGGTCGTCAGAATGTGCCTTTCGTTAGCGAGCTTGGCTATGGCAATGGCTGCGGCGGAACTCGACACGTCGGTAATGAGGTTCACGCCCTGAGAGTCTATGATCTCGCGCGCCTTATTGACCGAGAGTGCAGGATCCAGCTTGTTGTCGACGACGATGACATTGATCGGTACCCCGTTGACCTTTCCACCGAAGTCATCAACGGCCATCTTGGCGAATTCAACGTCACCGGGACCTGATGTTTCTGAATAAACCGAAGAAAGATCGGTCAACATCAGGATATTGAACTGTTTGGCTTTCATCTGAGCATACGCCGGGACGGTACCGGCAAAAGCGATAGCCGCCAGCAGGCCAGCGGCTGCCAATGATTTAATCCGCATTTCAACTCCTCCTCCTCGAAAACAGGCATCCCTAGCCGTGAGCCACTTCAGTGACCGCATCTTATTGTCATTCGGTTTTTAGCGGCAACGAAAGCAATGGGAGAAGTCTCATATGGGCAGGACGTCATCGCGTTTGGAGATGCACCACATCGCGCCAATCGCATCGCCATGGAAACTCCAGAACATCCGCGGGCCAACCTCAAATGATTTTCGCGTGCGCCAAGGTTTTACCGCGTTTCACTGATCGCGGCGCCCCTCTGGTGACCGAGCGACACTAGTAGGCGGAACATTCCTGGATATTCGCCACGCTTCATCCTATGGGCGCTGCCGAGCACCAACGCCCTCAATTCAGTATCTTCTTCCTCACCTCGAAAGGGCCCAGCACCGAACCTGTCCCGAGCGGCAGGTGAGAGGACGGTCTTAGTGTCCGCTTTGAAATCTCGGCGCTTGAGTTTGCTCAGCAGTGGCGCGACGGCAAACGGACGCGGGCACCCCGAACGTCCGCGATGGAACGACCAATATCGTTGACAAAAGAGGGTGCGGAACATGGCCGTCGGCGGCAAGTTTGTTGCCGGCGGCTTTCATTCGCATGATTTATCACTTGGCGGGCACGCATTGCCGGATTGCGCCGTAACACTAAGTCGAAGTTGCCGCGAAGCTGATCAGTCGGCGCGGGACCTTCGGCCGCTGATCACAGTCTCTGTTGCGTTCCATCCACTCGTTGAGAAGCAGGGTTGGAGGAGCCAGCATAGCAACCATTTCTACCACCCAGCCAAAACGCCAAGCCTATCCAGAGCAGGCGCGAGCCCTTTTAGCGACACGGACAGCACCACGTCCTTCTGGTCGGTGCTTCTGACCTAGATCTTCAGCACGGTACCCGCCCGCAGTGCGGTAACCGTTGCTTCATCGAGAGTGAGCGGCACGATGCAGCCGGCCGCCTCGACAACGAGTACGGAAATGGGCTGCGGCATAAAACTATTGGACCATCGAGCTATTCATCAACCACAACGTGCTGAACGAAGATACGATTCAGGCGTCCAAACCATTTCATTTGCGTTTGAAGTTTTTTCCGAACCCGCTATTTTGCAGTAAGGGGTTATGAGACGGAAAATCGTGGACGTTCTGAAACGCAACAATGTCCGGCTCCACGGCACGGGGCCGAAAAGTATGGTGTTCGCGCACGGCTTTGGCTGTGATCAGAACATGTGGCGTTTCGTCGAGCCAGCATTCCGCCGCCAGTTTCGGACCGTGCTCTTCGACCATGTCGGCGCTGGAAGGTCCGATCTTGCCGCTTATGACAGCGCCAAGTACGCGGCCCTGGACGGTTACGCGGATGACCTTATCGAAATCGGGAATGCCGTAGAGCTTTCGGGAGCAGTGTTTGTCGGGCATTCTGTCAGCGCGATGATCGGAGTTCTCGCATCTGTAAAGGTGCCCGAAATGTTCGACAGTCTGGTTCTGGTCGGTCCGTCTCCTCGATATATTGACGATGCCGGCTATGTCGGGGGCTTTTCAGAGGCGGATGTCGAGGGTCTGCTTTCATCGCTTGCTGACAACCACATGGGCTGGTCGGCTGCGATGGCGCCAGCGATCATGGGCAACGCGGATCGCCCGGACCTTGCCGACGAGTTGACCAACAGTTTTTGTCGGACTGATCCCGACATAGCCCGCGAATTCGCACGGGCCACATTCACCTCTGACAACAGGTCCGACCTGCCGAAAGTCACAGCGCGGACGCTAGTCCTCCAGTGCTCGGACGACATCATTGCAGGCGATCATGTCGGTGAATACGTGCGTGCTCACATAGCTGGAAGCAAACTGATTCACCTGGACGCCGTCGGTCACTGCCCCAACCTCAGCGCCCCGCAGGAAGTTGTGGCGGCGATACGGGCTTTCGTCTGAGTTCGCGATGGGGGCGGACGACAAATATCTCGATCTTTTCGAGAACGCGCCGTGTGGCTACCTCGTCATAGGCGCAGATGGCCGCATCCAGGACGCGAACGGCACTTTCCAAAGATGGACTGGGTTCTCGAAGGAGGCAGTCTGCGGCAAACGCTTCCGTGAAATTCTCAATGTCGCAGGCAGGATGTTCTACGAGACACATTTCGCTCCATTGTTGAGGATGCAAGGATTTTTCGAAGAGGTCGCGTTGGATATCGTGAAGGCGGATGGCGACATCCTGCCGGTTCTAGCCAACTCATTGGAACAGCGCACGCCCGCCGGAGACGTGATCGAAACACGGGTGACATTGTTTCGCGCAACACAGCGGCGGCGCTATGAGCGCGAGTTGGGCGAGGCTAAACGTCAGCTGGAACAAGGATTGCATTCTGCGCAACAAACAGCGGAGTTGCGCGAGCAGTTCATCGCGGTGCTTGGCCACGATCTGCGAAATCCACTAGCGTCGATATCCGCTGGGGTACATATGCTCGCCCGTAACACCGATCCGAGTGACGAAAAAGTTGCCAAAGTCCTGCGCCTGATGCTGGCGAGCATAGCGCGCATGAGCGGCTTGATCGACAACGTCCTGGATTTCGCAAGGGGCAGGTTGGGAGGCGGCTTGGGATTGACGAGGGATCGAGGCAAGCCGATCCAGCCTACATTGCAGCAAGTGCTTGACGAGATTAGATCAAGTTACCCGGAGCGTCAGATCGACGTATTGTGGAATCTCGATGGTGACATGATCGAAGTTGACCATGTGAGGCTTGCGCAGCTGTTTTCCAACCTGATGGGAAACGCGATTGCCCATGGAGACCCTGAAACTCTGATCCAGGTGACCGGTAAGTTCAGTGAAGGCTTTTTCGATCTCTCGGTCGCGAATGGCGGCAAGCCTATTCCGCAAGCGGCATTGAAGCGCCTCTTTCAACCATTCTATCGAGGAGATGCAAAAGGTCGCCAACAAGGCTTGGGATTGGGGCTCTACATCGCGTCAGAAATAGCCCGTGCCCATGGTGGAACCTTGGACGTGGTGTCGGATATGGAGCAAACGCGATTTAGTTTCCGTATGCCCATAAGATGATGACGCAAGCCAATTTGACTGCGAGCAGCTCCGCTTGGCGCCGAGACGCCAGCCATGCGTGACGACCTGCTCCCACGCATGTGCAGTGAATGCCAAAGCCGCAATGTCGATCTGATCTACACGCCCGACCCGTCGAAGCATTCCGGCATGGGGCAAGCTAACGCCTGTGCGAAGGCGAAGGACGGGCGCTAGGGCCAATCCGGCCTTGTCAGTACCGGCAAACCCGAACGCGTTCCAGCACCCGGTGGTGATGGTGCCAGTGCCTAACCCACTTCACGCGGCAATGGTGACGATGCCGGTAATAGTAGCGATGCGGGTAGCGGGCCACGTAGGCAGGATAGCGGGGGCCGTAATAGCGGCCGCCATAGTCGTAAAACGGACCTCCGCCGTAGAAGGGGCCACCGCGGTAAAACGGGCCGCCGCCGAACGGACCGAAGCCCCCGAACGGACCAAAAAAGCTGATGCCAGAACCGAAGTGTGCATCCGCAGGCACAACCGTGGCTGCGGCGCAGGCGATGGCAATCACCGAAGCAAGGAACACTTTTCTCATAGCAACCTCCCTGAGGTCCCTTCACCCGAGAAACTCCCGCAGGAGCCGTACGTTCCCGATTGCTAAAATTCTCTGCGCGCCGTCACCCAACCAGACGTTTTTGCCGATTCCGCCGTATAAGGCCGCATCATACCTTCGACTTCCGCCATCCTGCCCACCATGCTTCCATTGAGAGCAGAACCAGCGCTCGCCTTTGGCCAGTTGACGACCGTTTCGGTGTAATGTCGCTGCCCTGGCATGTGGTAGATGCGCTCGCCTGTCACGCTAATGTTGCCCCTTGATGGCGCAGCCGCCCGGCGCGCTAATGCCGCCGCCCTGACGATGCACTGTGGGGAGAGGATGCTGTACGGACTGCGGTATAAGGTAGCTTGCCCCGGCAACGCCGCAAAGCACGACAGGGATTAGCGCCCGCTGCTCTAACAGCGAACGCCTACGTCGCCTTATAGGCTTGGAAGCCTTCTGCCCCTGTATGCCCACGCCCGGTGGGAGAATGCGACTCCTAAGGCTTGGAGTCCAGATGGGGCGGGCTCACCGGTCCTGTGGTGTTCCGCCGGATGAACGGGACTTCCTTCCCGGTCACTTCCCGCACGGCTTTAGACAGCGCCTCATGCAGGACGCGCGTCAGCCGGTAGTGCTTGCAATATATAACGGCTTGACGATGCTCAAGTGCAGCGCTTCCGCTGCTGTCACAAAGCGTTCAATTTCAGTCTGCGAATTTCTGCGAACCTTTTGACCTGGCCATTTTCCATCCGAATCTCTCGGTGTGCCATACGATCTTGGCCGTCGATCTTCGTCGGCTTGTGGATTATCAGGCTTCGGCAGGTGTTCGGGGTGGGCCTCGAGAAGCGTGATCTTGATCTGCGGTCTGCAGCGGTTCCAGTCGAACTTCTACCTCATAGGATCGACACCGCCGCCGTAAGCGGACATTGCCGCAGCTGCACTCGGCCTTCACAAGCATGTGTGCGGGATCGTGCGCCATCAGAACAAAAAAGGAACATATTCCTTGCGCGTCAAGACGCTTGTGGAATCTTTTCCCCCATGAGCGATGGACCATCCCGGCTTGCCGAAGGCATGACAGCGGCCCCGCGCGATCGACGAAGCGTCGACAATCATACGTGCGAGCACCCCGGCTGCGGCAAAGATGGAGGCTTCGGCTTCGCCAGGATGCGTCAGCCTTCGCACTGATTTTGCATGGAGCACCGTGGCGAAGGAGAGCTAGCACACTAAAAAGGCTCGCGGTCCCATTGGCGAGTCCGCGAGCCTCCCCGTGCCCCAACCCCACAGCAGCAAAGCGATTTCAGTCCCAGCCAATATGACCCATCGCGGGACGGCATAGCGCCAAGAATCACCTATCGCGTGAGCGGCGGACCTGTTTCCGAATAGGCGGGCCTCGCCGGCAACTTTGCCTTACTTAACGTAAGAACAGCCAGGGTCTTTAGGTGAACAGCGGGCGCGCCCATGCGAGGGATTACTCAACATTGTTTGCCCTGCTGACTTTACGCATGAGCTGCTTATCCACCCAGTCCTGAATTGGTCGGTCGGAGTTGCGACTACGCCAAGCAACCGGCGCAGTCGGATTTGAACCTACATGGAGTGCCAAATCTGTGAGCGACGGGAATGTCTTCTTGACCCCGTCGATTGTGACGGTAACCGGAATTAAAACCCCGCTCGGCATTGCCTTACCCCTCGCGCTGTTAACCAAATCCCGCCTCCGAGGTAAGCCGAGATGGCCCTCCTAGAAGTGGCGGCTGCCCCACCGGAATCAGCCCGCTGGGGCTGTTGATCAGCCCATTTAGCGACTGGCAAAAGGGGCTGTTCGGTGGTGACCCTGGATCACATTTGCAACTTGACGCCTTACTTTGGCTGGCACATCGGCCGAACAGATGAGGGCGTACGATCGATAGGAGTCGATCCGCCATATCAAGGCGTGAGAAGGCGATAGGTTCTGTCGGGAAATAGGTCTCACCAGCGCGTTTCCCCCGGCCGCCATCATACGCCGGCGATGCACCTTGCGCGTGCTGACGCCCGCCTGTGGCCAGCAGGAAGCGCGCATTCGCCCTTGCCCGGAAGAGATCGACCTCGGCCTGCTTCTGCGCTTCCCGCGCCAGCCCGTAGACCTCGGGCAGCGGTTGCCGGTCGGCCGGCTTCGCCTTCATGGTCCACTTCTCGCTGCGGAAGCCCCAATGAGCGATGCCGTCGAGTTCGCTGCCGTCGAACCAAGCGCTCGAGTTCAGTTTCGGGAAATGCAACACCCGAGCCATCCACCAGATTTTCTCGATGTCGTGTTCGCCGGCACCCTTCGCCCATGGCGTCCAGCCCTTGCCTGGTCGCTCCGTCAGATCGCGTCGCGCATGGTGGTCTCCGTTTGTCTCACTTCAGGACGGAAGTGCTGGCACCCGTCTTGCACCGAAGGCGGTTGCCGGCTGATCCCCGGCAGCTCGTCGGGCTTGAGGCAGTAGTTGGGGGCCCTCGCCCGGCGAGTTCACCAATACGGTTTGTCAATGTTGAAGGGTCGCCCGCAACCATCGCTGGGCCTTGCGGGGGCGAAGCTTGCGCACGATCCCCTGCGCTCATTCGTCGTCTTCCCAACTGTGAGTTTTTTCCACGGAGTTCATGGATGGCGCGCACAATGCAATGGAAATCTACATACCTCGGTGCATCGATCATTATTTTAGTGATCACTAAAATCCCCGATGATTTGAACGCCAGAGTTTAACGCAGCCCGTGCGATTTCAGGGCGACGTTTCTTCTGCGTGGGGTTGGATATGCGTGCCCGGATGTTAGTTAGGAACTCGAAGGCTACAGAAGCCTTCGAATTGCGCGTGAAAATCGCGTCCTTGGAAGAGGAGCAGAGGCGAAGAGTGGCGAGCTCGGCTGGTATGTTAAAGCTGGCGCAAGTCGGCCAAGAATTAAAGTGGCTCCGGTTTCGCCTGGCCATCCTGGAAGACTGTGTGGCGGCGCTTTCAACCAAACACTAATTTACGTGCCCGTACTGGATTAGCCGGGACCATCATCGGCCGCCTTCAGATGAGACACCACCGTCCCGACGGGTAGGCTCGGCAGTGTTTGGTTTTTCTTCGGTTCTCTTCGTCCCAAACTGGTAGAAAAGCGCGAATGACAATACGAGATATCCCACCTGGAAAATGATCAAGATCAGCAATGTCCATGCAAGCGACTTCCAGAACGAGCCGGTTGCTAGAAGAATCCAGATCGCCGCCACGGTCGAAGTGGCGAACATCCCGATCAGGAAACGCGGAAAAAACATTTATGCTCAATGCCGCCCCATAACTGGACCGACCGGGTCTCTCGCGTCTACTCTCTAGAAGCATTTAACGTTTCACTAAATTAGTAATTGCGCAAGTCATCATGAGAGGTGACCCCAGCGAGCCCTCTGGTCACCCACTTTGGAATATAGGATTATTATCCTCGTTGCAGCGATCCCCTCAAAACGGAGTTCGCCAAATGCCTAGGTCAAAAGGTTCGCAGAAGCTATCGCAGGCTGAAATTGAGCGCTTTGTGGCGGCAGCGGAATCGCTGCACTTGAGCATCATCAAGCCCTTCATATCCCCGCATTGCGAGTGACGTTGCCCCCAGTTTTTATCCAGTTTTGAGTTCGTTTCCGGCGTGGGCTGTGCCCTGCTGGGCGGGTGAAGCGACGGGCGCTGGCGCGGAGCCTTTGGCATAGCGCAGCGCGAGCGACCGCCGCGGATTGAAGGTGCTGGCGAACTCGGCCGGTGTCTGCCAGGCGATTTGGGAGTGCGGCCGCGCGGTATCGTAGTCGGCGTGCCACAGGGCAATGGCTACGCGCGCCTGAGCCAGCGAGGTAAACAGTGTCTCGTTGAGCAGTTCATCGCGCAGTCGGCCGTTGAAGCTCTCGATGAAGCCGTTCTGCATCGGCTTCCCGGGCGCAATGTAATGCCATTCGACGCGGCTCTGATCCGCCCAGGAGAGGATGGCGTTCGAGGTGAACTCGCTGCCATTGTCGCTGACGATCATCCTCGGCCGGCCGCGCTCGGTGGATGAGCCGGTCCAATTCGCGGGCGACCCGCATGCCCGAGAGACGCGTATCAACGATCAGTGCCAGGCACTCTCTCGTGCATGTCGACGACGGCCAGGATGCGCAAGCGTCGCCCGTCGGTGAGCTGGTCCGATACGAAGTCAAGCGACCATCGCTCGTCGGGCCTCAGCGGCACCAGCATCGGCGCCCTGGTCCCGATTGCCCGTTTGCGGCCGCCACGCCGGCGAACGGCGAGCTTATCCTCCCGATAAAGCCGGAACAGCTTCTTGTGGTTAACGACCAGGCCCTCCCGCCTCAGCATCACCAGAAGACGCCGGTAGCCGAACCGGCGACGCTCCTGCGCGATCGCCTTCATCCGCTCGCGAACCTCGCGGTCGTCCGGCCTGCTGGTCTCGTAGCGAACCGTCATGCGGCAACAGCCGATGGCTTTACACGCCCGCCGTTCGCTCATCCCGAAGCCTTCCTTCAGGCGAG
>NZ_RZRO01000210.1:0-1450 GCF_003997975.1 Mesorhizobium sp. M7A.F.Ca.US.005.03.1.1 | reverse complement strand
GAGCTGATCGCCTCAGGGCCGCGCAGTCCACAGCCCGGAGCGCCTTATACCTATGTGACGACGAAGACTTTCCTGTCGCAGTTCGGGCTCGACACGCTGCGCCAGCTGCCGGATTTCGAGGCGCTCGAAGACGCTGGGCTGCTGTCGAAGGAGAAGCTGCTGGCCGGCGATATTCCCGACGGTTTGGCTAACAGGGAGGACGAGGGCGATGCCGTTGAGGACCAGATGTCGTGAGCGGGCGTTGTTCGCGTTGCGACCACAGAGACTATCGATGACTCAGGACCAGGACGACTGGTCGTGCGGCAGCCGGTCATCGGGAACCGCGACATGGTCGCCGTCGACGAGATTGGCCGGAAAGATCACCAGATTGGTGCCGCCGGCGTGACGCAGCGACGGGAACAGGATGCCGCGAAGCCCGGCCGTGATGATCAGGTCCGCGAGCTTCCACGATGGCGGGATTTTCTTGTCGATGCGAGCGATCTGGCGCCAGGCACAATCCCATTCCCTCCAGGCACTGTGCCCACCTCTTCAGCAATAACTTCGAAGCGGGCCAGGCTCGACAACCCAAAGCTGGTCGAGAGGGCAACGTCAGTCGCGTCCCGGCCCGTTGCCATCAGGATTCTTCCGATGCGAGGGTGGTTGTGCCGAGCGTCGAAGGTGAACCAATGACCACCGAGATAGGCTTGGAACCAGGCGCTGAAATCCATCGGATCTGGCACGGGCGGGACCCCGATATCCCCCAGATAACCCGTACAATAGCGCGCCGGAATGTTCATGCAGCGACAGATGAGCAAAGTCACGGCAAACACCGGTTCGATCGAGGAAGCCGCCATGAGCTGTGCGCAGCGCGTCGGCGTTCTGGTAGCTGAACGCTATGTGATTGTGAACGAAATCGCAGATTGCCTGGACGCGAGCCCATCCAGGCCTTGTGTTGCCAAAGGTCGCCCAGGCGAAATCCCCGAGACGATCGGTGTCGCAGTACCGGCTTCCTAGAAGGAAAGTTAGTACTTCATCCGGCAGGTCTTTTATATCGTGTTGTATGGCCTCGGGGGCGACGATGTCCGGATTGCCGCTGTCGTAGATTTCAAAGGTGGTTGAAATCGTCGTCAATCCAGCAGGGGCCTCGATCCTTGTGCAGGCATTGCCGAAACTGTCGATGTAGCCCCTTGCTTCGATCGGCCGATCAAAGCCAATCACCTGTTCCGTCAGCAGGTCGACCCGACGTGACGGGTGGATTTCCAGAACGAGAAGCATCGGCGTTGGCTTAGGACACTCGTAGGTGAGATTGTAACCTGCGCGTATCCGCATCGTCGCTCCAAATGTTCTTGATTGAGGAGACGGCCAAACTCCGCTTTGACGAATCGGTTCCACCACATTCATTGGGCGAGGGTTCTGGTCTGATTATTCCCTGGTAACTTTCACCTCGACGTCCATGCCCAAAAAACTCGAA
>NZ_RZRO01000209.1:0-1476 GCF_003997975.1 Mesorhizobium sp. M7A.F.Ca.US.005.03.1.1 | reverse complement strand
TCTCCGATCCCTTGCGCAACCGGTTCGGACCGGTCGAGATCGTCTCCAATCACTTCTTCGATCCGGACGGGAGCCGCATGCATGGTTGAGCACCAATCCCCGCTTGAGCCGGAATTTCACGTCGGCTCGCACGGCAATTTCGAGCATGGCGTCGAGATCATCCTGACCGAGGCGAGACCGGGGTCGATCGTGCAGCTCGCCGCCTGGCCCGGCGAGGAGAAGAGGCTGATCGCAGCCATCCGCACCGTCACCGGGCTGGCGCTTCCCGATGGCGCCGGCGGCGGAGTGAGCGACGGGGTCAAGTCAGTGTTCGGCTTCGCGCCGGGGAAGTTCACCGTTGCCGACGAGGCCGAAGGGCTGGCCGCTGCCTTTGCCAAGGTGGTGACCTCGGCCATCGGCACGGTGACCGATCTCTCGCACGGCCGCACCGCCATCCGCATTGCCGGGCCGAAGGCCGAATGGGTGCTGGCGAAATTCTTCGCCATCGACTTTTCGCTGCCGGCCTTTCCCAATGGCGCCGGCCGCTCGACCGCTCATCACGACGTCTTCGCCCAGATCCAGCGCACCGGCGCCGACCAGTTCGACATCTATGTCTTCCGCTCGTTTGCACGCTCGTTCTGGAAGGCGCTCTGCCACGCCAGCGAGGAAGTCGGCTACGAGGTGCAATAGGCGGCGCCGAACGGTCGCATCGCTCCTGCTTCTGGCATCAACGCCAGCCGTTTCTGCCGCTAGAGAATCAGGCCGCAGGCGCCCATGGTGCGAAAACGCGGCCGCCCAACCGGCCCAGGGATATGAAATCCCTTGTTCAAGAGTCGGCACATTCGTTTGGTTCGAACATCTCCATGACCGCAGAACTATCCGCCGGCGCCACGGATCGCGCCGATGTGCCGGCCAGAGCCTTGCTCCTGCTGCCGCTGACGGTCGCCTGCGGCGTGTTCATGACCAGCCTCGACCAGAATGTCGTGGTGACCGCGCTGCCGGGCATCAGCGAAAGCCTCGGCCGTCCGCCCAGCCAGCTCGGCCTGCTGATCACCGTCTATGTCGCCAGCCTGATCATCTCGATGCCGCTTGGCGGCTGGGCCGCCGACCGCTTCGGCCTGCGCAACGTCTACTGCTTTGCCTTGCTGGTGTTCGCCGCCTCGTCGGCGCTTTGCGGGCTGTCCGACAACATCTGGACGCTGGTTGGTGCGCGTGCGTTGCAAGGCTTCGGCGGCGCCTTGATGGGCACACTCGGCCAGGTCGTCATCCTGTCGACTTTTCCGCGCAGCCGAACGCTCAAGATCAACATGTACATCTCGCTGGCCGGCCAGTCCGGCCCGCTGGTCGGTCCGCTCGTCGGCGGTGCGCTGACCACCTTCATTTCCTGGCGCTGGATCTTCTTCATCAACGTGCCGTTCGCGCTGGCGGCGGCAATTCTTGCCGCCTCGCTGTTTCCGACGATGACCAAGCCCGTGCGCACGCCGTTCGATTTTCCGG
>NZ_RZRO01000208.1:0-1588 GCF_003997975.1 Mesorhizobium sp. M7A.F.Ca.US.005.03.1.1 | reverse complement strand
GTCCAGGGCAGGCTCGACATTCCGTCCTCCACGCTGTCGCATCACCTCAAACGGCTGGTCGATACCGGGCTTGTCACGCAGGAACGGCAAGCGACGACGCTGATCTGCCGCGCCAACTATCCCGGCATGAATGCGCTGATCGGCTATCTCGCCGACGAGTGCTGCGCGGATGCTGTCTGCGCGCCCGCCGTCGGCAAAGCACTGGCCTGATTTTTCTGCGCGTATAATTCGAACATACCGGAAGGATCGAACCTATGGACATGATGGCAAACCTTCCCGTCGCGGTAATTGGCGCCGGCCCGGTCGGCCTTGCCGCCGCGGCGCATCTGGTCGAGCGCGGCATCCGCCTGCTGATCCTGGAGCGCGGCGAAAGCGTTGGTGCCGCACTGCTCGAATGGGGCCACGTGCGGGTGTTCTCGCCTTGGGAATACAACATCGACGCGGCGGCGCGGGCGCTGCTCGACCGCTCCGGCTGGACGGCGCCGGACAGCCAGGGCCTGCCGACCGGCGGCGAGATCGTGCGCGACTATCTGGCGCCGCTTGGCCGGCTTCCGGCGATCGCCGCCAATCTGAAGCTCGGCGCCGAGGTCACCGCGATCACCCGTCAGGGGCACGACAAGGTCGCCAATGAGGGCCGCAAGGACGCGCCCTTCGTCATCCGCTACCGCGATGGCGGCGGTGAGCACCGCTTTCTCGCACGCGCCGTCATCGACGCATCCGGAACATGGTGGCGGCCAAACCCGATCGGCATCGACGGGCTGCCGGTTGCCGGCGAAGGCAAGGCGTCGGCACGCATCGCCTATGGCATTCCCGACGTGGTCGGCAAGGCGAGAGAAGACTATGCGGGCAAGCGCATCCTGGTCATCGGCGGCGGGCACTCGGCCATCAACGTCGCGCTGGCGCTGATGGAGTTGCAGGATGGCGCGCCTGGCACCGAAATCTTCTGGGCGCTGCGGCACGCCAACATCGAGAGATTGCTCGGCGGCGGGCTGAACGACCAGTTGCCGGAACGTGGTGCGCTTGGGCTGGCCGCCAGGCAGGCGATGGCGGACGGCAGGCTGAACATGCTGGCGGGCTTCGCCGTCGACCGCATCGAGACGCAAGGCGAGAAGCTTGCCGTCGACGCCCACCTCGCGGGCAAGCCGTTCAGCATGGCCGTGGACCGCATCGTCGTCACCACCGGCTTCAGGCCAGACCTGTCGTTCCTCGACGAAATCCGCATCGCGCTCGATCCCGTCGTCGAAGCGCCGCCGGCACTGGCGCCGCTGATCGATCCGAACTTCCACTCATGCGGCACGGTTCCCGCGCATGGCATTGCGGAGCTCGCGCAGCCCGAACCCGGTTTCACCATCGTCGGCTCGAAATCCTACGGCCGTGCCCCGACCTTCCTGATGGCGACCGGCTACGAGCAGGTCCGCTCGGTGGTGGCCGATATTGCCGGAGACCATGCCGCGGCCCGCGAGGTGCGGCTGGTGCTGCCGGAGACCGGCGTGTGCAGTGCCGTCGGTGTCGCGACGGTATCGGAAAGCGCCGGCTGCTGTGGCGGGCCTGCTCCCCCCCCTGTCGAAGCCTTCTGCGTCAGGGATGC
>NZ_RZRO01000207.1:0-1943 GCF_003997975.1 Mesorhizobium sp. M7A.F.Ca.US.005.03.1.1 | reverse complement strand
CGATGATCGACAGCCGGCCGTCGGCGGCCAGCGCGTTCAGAGATCGCCTTGCATTGTCGCCGCCGACCATTTCCAGCACGTGGCTCACGCCCAGCCCGTTCGTCAGCTCACGCGCGGCATCGTCCCAGGCCGGTTGCGTGCGGTAGTTGATCCCTTGCCAGGCGCCAAGCTTTCTCGCCCGCTCAAGCTTTTCATCACTGCTTGAGGTGACGATGGCGCGCAGGCCGAACGCAGTGGCGAACTGCAGCGCAAACAGCGACACGCCGCCGGTGCCCTGGATCAGAATGGTCTGACCCGGCACCGGTTTGGTCGCCTCGGCCATGGCGAACCAGGCCGTCAGCGCCGCGATCGGCAATGTCGCGGCCTCGATGTCGCCGAGCGACGGCGGCGCCAGCACCGCGGCGTCCTCGCCGAAGATGACATGATCGGAAAGCATACCCGACAGCGACGACCCCAGCGTGTGCTTATGCAGCACCGGCGGTGCGTCGCCATCCGGCCAATCGGCGATCACCTGGCCAAGCACGCGCTGGCCGACCTGAAAGCGGCTGACCGCACTGCCGACGGCCACCACTTCGCCCACCGCGTCGGATGTCGGCACGAAGGGAAAGGCAAGGTCGGGGATCAGCACGCCGTCCACGATCATCTTGTCCTTGTAGTTGAGCGATACGGCCTTGGTCCGCACCAGCAAATCGTGCGGCCCTGGCTCGGGCACCTTGCCTTCCACCTGGCTTAGCCTGGACAGGCCAAAACCGCTCATCTGCCAGGATCTGTTGATTGGGGTGCTCATGTCGTCTCGCGCTCCGTGCATTGATGCCAGGCGAGACATTTATGCCTTTCGACTATAGAAAATAGTGCTTCCGTGCGGTATAATTTGACACTGATTGCGGACTAAAAGTCGACAATAGGAAATCGCCATGGAAACGGCCGACCTGCAAGGCACCGTTGCGTTTGTTCAGGCGGTGGAGGCCGGCAGCTTCACTAGCGCCGGCGAGCGGCTGCATGTGACGAAGTCGGCGATCGGCAAATCGATCGCGCAGCTGGAGCAGAGGCTCGGCGTTCGCTTGCTGAACCGCACCACCCGCAGTCTCAGTCCGACCAGCGAAGGCATCAGCTACTATGAAGCCTGCGTCCGGGCCCTGGCCGAGATCGAAGCCGCACAGTCGCTGCTCGCCTCGCGTCGGCAGGTCCCGTCTGGCCGGCTTCGGGTCGACGTGCCGCTGGCCTTCGGCCGACGCTGCGTCGCTCCCGTGCTGTTCGAGATTTCGAGGAAATTTCCGGACCTGACGGTTGAAATCTCCTTCAATGACCGCCGCGTCGACCTGATCGAGGAGGGCATCGACCTGGCGATCCGCATGGGCGAACTCGACGACAGCCTGTCGCTAGCGGCCAGGCGCCTCTATGCTCAGCGCTCGGCCATATGCGCGGCTCCCGACTATCTCGACAGGCACGGCCGGCCGCAATCGGTCGAGGATCTCGCCGATCACAGCGTCATTGGCTACGGTCGCGAGGGCATCGTCCGCCCCTGGGTGATCAGACATTCCGACGGCCATCTCGCAACCTTCGTGCCCAAGGCGCGGCTCGTTCTCGGCCATGGCGAACCGATGCTGGATGCGGCGCTCGCCGGCTGCGGCATCGCCTTCCTGCCGACATGGCTGGCCGCCGACAGCCTCAAAAGCGGCGATCTCGAAATGGTGCTGTCGGAATGCCTGGTCGAGAACATCGTCGTGCATGCCGTCTGGCCGGTGACGCGCGCGCTCACGCCAAAGGTGCGGGTTGTCGTCGACGCCCTCGTCGAACATTTTTCGGCGCCGCCCTGGGATGCCGCGTGAGCGAAATACCGGTCATTTCTCAAAAATCACGCCGGACTATTTTCGAAGACCGCGCCACAATGCTATTGACCGCTCATGTTATACGTCGAAATCGCTATCGTGGTCGTCCTCATC
>NZ_RZRO01000206.1:0-1984 GCF_003997975.1 Mesorhizobium sp. M7A.F.Ca.US.005.03.1.1 | reverse complement strand
ATGCCGACACGTCTCGTTTCCGGCTTCAAAGCCACACCGGCGATCTAAAATCGCAGAACCTTGCCGTCGACCGGCGGCGGCGCTTGAAGCGATGCGGCGCCCTCGTTAACCTTACCAAGGTTTTAACGGGAACAAGCCATTTGAGCCGTTGCGCGACTCAGCGGGCCGGTCGAAAACGATCTGCATCGAGGTAGCGACACGGGCGGCGCGGCGCCGGTTCGAGGAAAGTGCATGAAAACCGACATCAAGGTCGAGGTGGACAGGTTGGCTGCCGATCCGCGCATCACCGACTACGATTTCTGGCGCTCGCTCAAGAACGTCAACAATGAGATCTTCCACATCGCCAACAACAACGAGCCGATTCCGTTCGACATGATCCGCTGGCGCGCCATCCTGAAACAGGCGCGCATGAAGCGCGGCCACGCATAAGGTCCTCGAACGGAACAATCCCCGCAGGTCAAGCCTGGCGCCTCAACGCCGCCAGGGCCGAACGCGCCACCACCGGCGAGGACTGGATGATAGCCGTGTTGGTCATCGCGTAGGGAATGATGCGGTCGATCACCCGCTCGAGGTCGACCACCGACCCGACATGCGCCAGCGCGATGAAACAATCCTCTCCGGTTACGCGGTCGCATTGCACGATCTCCGGCAGTTCGCGGATGATCTCGGCCACGACGGCCAACTGCCCCGGCACTGGCCGGATGCGCAGCCATGCCGACAGCGGCAGGCCGAGTGCCGTCGGGTTGATCCTGACCGAATAGGCCTCGATGACGCCGCTTTCCTGCAGCCGCTTGATGCGCTCAGCCACACTCGGTGCCGACAGGCCCACCGAGCGTGCCAGCTCCGCCGTGCTGGTGCGCGCGTCCTTTTCCAGCAGGCGCAGGATCTTCATGTCGGCGGCATCGAGATCGGCGCTTTCAGTTCGAAGGCGCTTCATGGAAAACTCCTTTATTCCGGGAGAAAGATAGCCGAAATAGCTAATCATCATCTATATAAATAGGCAAATCTGCCTGCGATACTGATCCGATGGATGATCAAACGCAAGCTCTCGCGGCGACCCCTGCCCCGGGCAACTTCACCCTGGGCAAGCTAACGGAAAAACTGCCGCCGCATGTCTGGTTCGGCGTCAGCGCCGTCTTCCACTATCTCGGGCCGGCCTTCGCCGTGCTGCTTTTCCCGCATGTCGGCGTGCTCGGCATGGCGTGGCTGCGCATCGCCACGGCAGCACTCATCTTCGCACCCCTGACCCGTCCATGGCGAAGCTTCGCACGCGCCGATCGCACGACGCGGCTGCTGTTGCTGGCCTTCGGCGCCTGTCTGGCGGTGATGAACTGTTCGTTCTACCTGGCGCTCGACCGACTGCCGATCTCGCTGGTGGCGGCGATCGAATTCGTCGGCATCATCGGCGTCGCGGCGATCGGCCTCAGGAGCACGCGCAATCTCGCCGCCCTTGCCATCGCCGATGATCTCTTCCCTCATCATTATGCAGCGGCGGACCATACGGGACGAAGCGATCAGGCGTTCGTTGACCACCATGCTGGAGCGCATCGAAGCCCTGAGCACGGTGCATCGGCGGCTTTATCAGTCGAAGGACGTCAGCAAGTTCGATGTGGCGGATTTCGCCAAGGATCTGGTGACAGACCTGCTGACGGCGTCGGGGCGCTCTGAGATCAGTCCGGCTCTCGACCTGGAACCGATCGTCATTTCCGCGGAAAAGGCAACGCCCGTCGCTCTGATGGTCAACGAACTCGTCACCAATGCTCTGAAGCATGCCTTCAAGTCCAAGCCCGACGGAATGTCGGCCGGCCGCCTGGGCATCAAAATGAGCCAGCCCGACGGCCACTTGAATATCGAGGTGTCGGACGACGGCGTCGGCATGGCCGACGCCAACGGCGATGCCTCGTTCGGCATGCGGCTGATCAAATCGCTCGCCCGCCAGTTGCATGCCGAGATCGAATGGCGCGACACCGGCCCCGGCACGAAG
>NZ_RZRO01000205.1:0-2036 GCF_003997975.1 Mesorhizobium sp. M7A.F.Ca.US.005.03.1.1 | reverse complement strand
GAGCCGCAACCGGCCCGAACCTTCCTTCAGCGTCCCTTGCCACTTGGCCGAGGCTTCACGAATTGTCATGGTCGTTCTCCCTTGGGTTTGAGGACTCGATGGGTCAGGCGCCGTCGATGATCACCTTCCCAACGACGTCGCCCTGCTGGAAATAGCGATAGGCATCGCCGGCCTCGGTGAAGGCGAAGACCTTGTCGATGACGGGCCGCAGGCGGTGCTGCGAGACGGCGCGCAGCATGGCTTCGAGATTGGTCCGGCTGCCGACGAACAGGCGGCTGATGGTGGCGAGGCTGCGCTGGTAGAGTGCCGCCGGCAGCTGGATCGATCCGCCTTTCGCATCCTGCAGCGTCAAGAGCACGATGTGCCCGTAAAGCGTGCTGGCGATCAGCGACTGCGCGAAGGTCGCCGGGCCACCGGTCTCGACGACGAGATCGATGCCGCCGGTCTGGTCGCGGACGGCCGCACCCCATTGCGGCATATCCGGTGTCGAAATCACCAGGTCGGCGCCCAGCGCCCGCAGCCTGTCGGCTTTCTCGCCGCGCGAGGTGACGACGGCGACATGGCAGCCGAGCAGCTTGGCGAACTGCAATGCAAAGAGCGAGACGCCGCCCGAGCCGATGACCAGAACCCATTGGCCGGGCTTCGGAATTCCGGCGCCCGTCACCGCATTCCAGGCGGTCAGGCCGGCGCAGGTCAGCGTTGCGGCCTCTTGCCAGTCGAGATGATCGGGCAGCCGCACCGCCCATTGTTCGTCGAGAACCGCATATTCCGCCAGCATGCCGTCCAGCGTGCAGCCGAGCTGGTCGACGAGCCCGGCATGGATGCGGCCGTCGATCCAGCGCGCGAAATAGCTGCCGGTGACACGGTCGCCGACGGCAAAGCGGGTGACGGCAGCGCCGACGGCGACAACCTCACCAGCCCCGTCGCTCAGCGGAACGACGCCTTGGCGTGGCGGCAGCGGATAGGTGCCGTTGAGGATCATCGTGTCGCGTCGGTTGAGCGATGTGGCGCGAACGCGCACCACGATCTCATGCGGTTTCGGCTCTGGCTGCGCCGCCTCGCGCATCACCAGGGATTCGGTCCCGGATCCTTCGAGGCGGTAGTTGCGCATTTCGTTCTCCTCAAGGAATATATAGACTGATCTACATATTATGTAGACCGATTGTGATATTCTGCGCAAGGCCTATAATGATTCCTACTGACAGAGGTTGACATGGCCAACGACACCCGCACCCGCATACTCGAGACGACTGGGCTGCTGCTCAGGCAGCACGGCTATCACGGCACCTCGCTCAACGACATATTGAGCGCCAGCGGCGCACCGCGGGGCTCGCTGTATTTTCATTTTCCCGGCGGCAAGGACCAATTGGTCATCGAGGTGACGCGCGCCAGCGTTGCCGACGTGACGGAGAGGCTGGGCGAAGCGCTGGCCGCCGAAAAGGATCCGGCGGTAGCCGTCCATCATATCTACCAGTCGGTGGGGCGCATGCTGGAAGACAACCAGTTTTCACTCGGCTGTCCGATCGCGCCTGTCGTGCTGGACTCGCCCACCGACGTGCCGGAACTGGCGGAGTTGTGCCGCTCGGCCTTCGAACAGTGGATAGGTCTGCTGCGGGACGCCTTCGTCAGGGCAGGGGTGCCCGCGCGCCGCGCGCATGCATTGGCACTGCTGGTCGAATCGTCACTGGAAGGGCTGATGGTGATCGCCCGCGCCACCCGAGACCGCGCCCCCTTACAGGCGGTGGCTGATGAGGTCGCGGCGTTGATCGAAGCCGCGGTGCTTGCTGGCGAGGTAAAGCAACGCGCGGATGCCGCCGTCTGAGAACCGACGGAGGCGCGGCGATCGAGGTCCGCGTAAACGAAAAGGGCGGCATCTCTGCCGCCCTTTCCGTATCTGAAGGCTGATAGGGCTGGATTAGAAATCCATGCCGCCCATGCCGCCCATGCCGCCGCCGCCCATGCCGCCAGGCATGCCGCCGCCAGCCGACTCCTTCTTCGGAGCCTCCGCGATCATGGCTTCGGTGGTGACGAGCAGG
>NZ_RZRO01000204.1:0-2216 GCF_003997975.1 Mesorhizobium sp. M7A.F.Ca.US.005.03.1.1 | reverse complement strand
GATCAGACTTGAAAGCATCAGCAAGCAGAACGGCCGTCAGCTTGTCTTCATCGAAGCGTCGGCGTCCCTGCAGAAGGGCGAGAAGGTCGGCCTCGTCGGGCCGAACGGCGCCGGCAAGACGACGCTGTTTCGCATGATCACCGGCCAGGAGCAGCCAGACGAAGGCCAGGTGCAGGTCGATCGCGGCGTCGCCATCGGCTATTTCAGCCAGGATGTCGGCGACATGGAAGGCCACAGCGCTGTCGCCGAAGTGATGAACGGCGCCGGGCCGGTCAGCGAAGTCGCGGCCGAAATGGCGGCCCTCGAGGCGGCCATGGCCGATCCCGAGCAGGCCGACCAGATGGACGAGATCATCGAAAAATATGGCGAGGCGCAGCACCGCTTCGAGGAACTCGACGGCTATGCGCTGGATGGCCGCGCCCGCGAAGTGCTGGACGGTCTCGGCTTTTCGCAGGAGATGATGGACGGCGATGTCGGAAAGCTGTCCGGCGGCTGGAAGATGCGCGTGGCGCTGGCCCGCATCCTGTTGATGCGGCCCGACGCCATGCTGCTCGACGAGCCGTCGAACCATCTCGACCTGGAGAGCCTGATCTGGCTGGAATCCTTCCTGAAGAACTATGATGGCGCGCTGTTGATGACCTCGCACGACCGCGAGTTCATGAATCGCATCGTCAACAAGGTGGTCGAGATCGACGCCGGTTCGCTGACCGCCTATTCCGGAAACTACGAATTCTACCAGCAGCAGCGGGCGATCGCCGACAGGCAGCAGCAGGCTCAGTTCGAGCGCCAGCAGGCGATGCTGGCCAAGGAGATCGCCTTCATCGAGCGCTTCAAGGCGCGCGCCTCGCATGCCGCGCAGGTGCAGAGCCGGGTGAAGAAGCTGGACAAGATCGACCGCGTCGAGCCGCCGAAGCGCCGTCAAACCGTGTCCTTCGATTTCCTGCCGGCGCCGCGCTGCGGCGAGGATGTCGTGACGCTGAAGAACGTCCACAAGGGCTATGGCAGCCGCAGCATCTATGAGGGGCTCGACTTCCAGGTCCGCCGCCGCGAGCGCTGGTGCATCATGGGCGTCAATGGCGCCGGCAAGTCGACGCTTCTGAAGCTGGTCGCCGGCGCTTCCGAGCCCGATACCGGCACGGTCGCGCGGGGCCCAAGTGTCAAGATGGGATATTTCGCCCAGCACGCCATGGAGGTGCTGGAAGGCGAGCGCACTGTGTTCCAGACACTGGAAGACGCGTTCCCCCAGGCCGGCCAGGCGCCGCTCAGGGCACTCGCAGGCTGCTTCGGCTTTTCCGGCGACGAGATCGAGAAGAAATGCCGTGTGCTGTCAGGCGGCGAGAAGGCGCGGCTGGTGATGGCGCTGATGCTGTTCGACCCGCCCAACCTTTTGGTGCTGGACGAGCCGACCAACCATCTCGACATCGCCACCAAGGAGATGCTGATCACGGCACTTTCGCAGTACGAGGGCACCATGCTGTTCGTCTCGCACGACCGGCATTTTCTGGCGGCGCTCTCCAACCGCGTGCTGGAGCTGACGCCCGAAGGCATCCACACCTATGGCGGCGGCTATACGGAATATGTCGAGCGGACGGGGCAGGAAGCGCCGGGCCTGAGGAGCTAACGGCTACCTCAGCGAGATGCTCATGCCGCTGAGGTCGGCGTTGACCTGCAGGCCGACCTGCCTGCCCGTCAATTCGAGCTGGGCGCCCTTGTCATTGGTCATGACGATCACCTGAGCCCCCTTGCCAAGCGCGCCGCCACCGCCCGCCGCACCGTAGACCCCGGTCACATCCCGCGCACGTTTGATGTGGCGCACGGTACCTCGGAAATAGGTCTTGGAAACGCCGAAGGCGAGACCGCCCGAGACGCCGCCGACCGAGATGGGATAGCGGCGGCCATGGAAGGTCAGCGTTCCTTCGCCTCCGGAGCCACCGACGAAGAAGGCCGCCTTGTAGACGGCGAAGCGGATGGTGCCGCTGTCGGCATGCGCGGCGCTGGCAAAGCCGATGCTTGCGGTGGCGATGGCGGCAACCGCGATGGAACGAAATCCGGATGAAATCTTCATGGTGAGAACTCCTCAATGTCGCCGCTTTGCCGGCCGGGATGTCAGCGTGGGATCAAAGCTACAACTGAACAGTCTCGCCCGTGGTTTGGTTCCAGGCCCCGTGATTTGGTTCCAGGCATCGTTCGAATCCGGCTGCGGGAAGGCCGGGGAG
>NZ_RZRO01000203.1:0-2333 GCF_003997975.1 Mesorhizobium sp. M7A.F.Ca.US.005.03.1.1 | reverse complement strand
CCTCGACCTCCAGCCGGCGTTCGTCGGCCGCGGTCAGCCGCTCTTCGGCGCGAACGCGGCTCTCGCGCGCCTCAGCCAGGAACTGGATGGCGCCGGTGGCGGCCTTGTCCAGTTCGGATTGCCGGTTCTCCGCTTCCTGCAGACGGTCGGCCGCCGCCTTGCGCAAGGTTTCGGCCTCGGTGAGCTGCGACAGCAGGGCGCGCCGCTTGGCGTCGATTTCATCGGGCGCATCCGCCAGCCGCTCGCGTTCGGCCTCGGCCTCGGCCTTGCGTTCGCCAAGCGAGGCGATCTGCGTCGAGGCGTTTTCGGCCCGCTCCAGCCAATTGCTGCGTTCGGCGCCAATGGCATCGAGCCGGCGCGCGCGCGCCTCGGCTTCGCGGCGCAGCCCCTCATGCACCGCACGCGCATCGGCAAGCGCGGCGCGGTCGCGGGCGACATTGGCCGAGGACTGTTCGAGCTGCAATTGCAGATCGCCAAGATCGGGCGCGTCCTGCAGCAGCATTTCCGCCTCGGCGAAGGCGGCCGAAATCTCCTCATGGCTGTCGACGATGCGGGCGCGCGCTTCATCGAGTGCTGCGCGCCGGCTCTGCAATTCGCCGCCGGCCCTCTCGGCCTCAGCCAGTGCATTGCGGGCGGCGTCCAGCCGATGCTGTGCGTCACGACCGGCCTGGCGCGTGTTGCGCTCGGCCTCGCTTGCCAGGCGGAGCGCCTGTTCGGCCTCTCCCAGCGCCTCCTCGGCCTGGCGCAGGACGAGCGTCGCCTGTATCGCCTCGGCATCGAGCTCAGCCAGCCGGTTCTTCTGCGCCAGCCGTTGCGCCGCGGCGGTCGGCGCGTCGGCACTGGCGGTAAAGCCGTCCCAGCGCCACAGCGCGCCCTCGCGGCTGACCAGCCGCTGGCCGGGAGCAAGCAGCGGCTGCAACCGGCGGCCATCGCCGGCGGCATCGACGATACCGATCTGCGCCAGGCGGCGGGCGAGCTGTGCCGGCGCGTGGACCACGCTGGCCAGGCTCTTCACGCCTTCCGGCAGAGCCGCGTCGCCGGGTTGGATCGCGCCTTCGCCCCAATGCACCGGCGCGCTGCGGTCGAGCGGCACGTCGAGGTCTTCGCCAAGGGCTGCACCCAGCGCCGTTTCGAAACCGCGATCGACGCTGATCTGCTCCAGCACGGCCGGGAAGAGATCGCCGCTGGCGGCATTGAGGATTTTTGCCAGCGTGCGCGCTTCGGTTTCGATCCTTGCCAGCTCGGCCCTGGCATCCTGAAGCGGTGGCCGGGCAGCGCTTTCGGCAGCGCGGGCATCGATGACCGACTGCTCGGCCTCGGACACGGCAGCCTCGGCCTCCTCCAGCAGCGCCATGGCCTGTTCGACCAGCACCCGCTTCTCGGCCGGATCGGGCAGGCCAGCGACCTTGGAGAGTATCTCCGACAATTCCCGGTCGACATCGGCAAGCTGACGCGCGAAGCGGTCGCGGCGCTCGGCGGTATCGCGCAGCGTCCGTTCGATCTGGTTGCGCGAGGCGGCAGCCTCGGCCCGCTCGGCAGTCAGCGCGGCGAGTTTGGCTTCGCTTTGTGAAAGCGTAGATGCCGCTTGTTCGAAAGCCGCGCGGGTGGTGGCCTCGCGCTCGGCGGCACCAGCATTTTCCGAATTGAGTGCCGCCTCTTCGGCGCGCAGGCGCTCGAGAATGTCCGCGTTGTCGCGGACCATGCGCTCCTCACGCGCGATATCGCCGTCGAGCTGCTGCAGCCGGCGCTCGAGTTCGCTCTGACGGGCGCGGATGCGGCCGGCTTCCTCTTCGATCTGCGACTTGGCGATCGAGAGGCGCTGGAAGGCAGCGGCGGCGGCGGCTTCCGCGTCGCGCAGGTCCGGCAGCCGATGGGCGCCTATGCCTTGCTCCCTGGCGGCGGCCATCTGGGCCGCGGCGCGGTCGCCGACCAGTGCCGTGGCAACCGCCAGCGCCGATCGCGCCTCGCCTTCCTGGGTTTTGGCCAGCGTCCAGCGCAGATGCAACAGCGTTGCTTCGGCCTTGCGGATATCGGCCGACAGGTTCTTGAAGCGGGAGGCCTGGCGCGCCTGGCGCTTCAGGCTTTCGATCTGGCTTTCCAGCTCGCCGACGACGTCGTCCAGTCGTTCGAGGTTCTGCTCGGCCGCCTTCAGCCGCAGTTCTGCCTCGTGGCGGCGGGTGTGCAGGCCGGAAATGCCTGCCGCCTCTTCGAGCAGGGCGCGGCGTGCCTGGGGCTTGGCCTGGATCAGTTCGCCGATGCGGCCCTGGCCGACCATCGACGGGGAACGCGCACCGGTCGACTGGTCGGCGAACAGAAGCTGCACGTCCTTGGCG
>NZ_RZRO01000202.1:0-2371 GCF_003997975.1 Mesorhizobium sp. M7A.F.Ca.US.005.03.1.1 | reverse complement strand
CATTCGATCCTCATCGGCCGCGTCCGCGATTTCGAGCACAATTCCGCGCAGCCGCTCGGCTATTGCCGCGGCGCCTATGTTGCACCCGGCCTCAGCCAGGACGCGCTGGCCGCGACCCAGCCCGGCACCGATGTCGGCGCCATCCTCGAAAATGGTGGCCGGATCCTGTTCGTGGAAACGGCGGACGGTTTTGAACTGCCGCGCGGCCGAGGGTTGGGTTCGGCAGGCGATGGCAATAGTCTGCGTGGACTGCTTGCGGCAAAGGCCATCGAGGCCCAGCTCGGCTTCCTGTTCGCCGTCTGGGACGACGCCGGACCTGTTTCGCGCACGCATGTCTACTATCGCGGTACGTTCGACGTGCCCGCTTCCAGCGATCGCGGCATTCGGCTCATCGAGATCGACGCGATCGAAGGATTGAAGATCGCCGATTCGGCGATCCGCTCGATGCTCACGCGCTATATCAGGGAATGCTCGGTGGATGCATTCGGCGTCTATGTCGGCAACGATGTCGAAGGCGAGGTCCGGCCGCTCGCCAGACCCAGCGCTTCCACCGTCAATACAGGTGCCCACGGATGAAATTCTCGCTCTTCGTGCATATGGAACGGTCGGATCTGGCCAAGCCGCATTCCGAGCTTGTGACCGAGCTCGAAGAACTGGTCCTGATGGCCGAACAGGCATGCTTCGAGACCGCCTGGATCGGCGAGCATCACGGCATGGAATTCACCATCTCGCCCAATCCCTTCATCAACATCGCCTATCTCGCCGCCAAGACCAGCCGTATCCGCCTCGGCACCGGAACCGTGATTGCGCCCTTCTGGCACCCGATCAAGCTTGCCGGCGAAGCGGCGATGGCTGACGTCATCAGCGGTGGCCGGCTGGACATCGGCATCGCGCGCGGCGCCTACAGCTATGAATATCAGCGCATCTTCCCAGGTCTTGACGCCTGGGGCGCCGGCCAGCGCATGCGCGAGATCATACCGGCGATCCGCGGCCTATGGGACGGCGACTTCGAACTCTCCGGCGAGTTCTGGCAATTCCCCGCCACCACCTCCTCGCCCAAGCCGCTGCAGAAACCCTACCCGCCGATCTGGGTGGCGGCCCGCGACCCGAACTCGCACGATTTCGCCGTCGCCAACGGATGCAAGGTCCAGGTAACGCCGCTGGCTTCCGGCGATGACGAGGTGACGAGCCTGATGCAGCGCTTCAACGCCGCCTGCGCCGCGCATCCCGAGATCGAACGACCGGAAATCATGCTTTTGATGCACACCTTCGTTGCCGACGACGCGGCTGACGCAGATCGCCTGACGCAGGACCTGTCGACTTTCTATTGCCAGTTCGGCGCCTGGTTCCAGAACAAGAAACCAGTGCATCAAGGCATATTGGAGCCGCTGACGCCGGACGAGATCGCGGCCATGCCGCAATACGCGCCCGACAAGATCAGGCAGAACCTGGTGATCGGCGAGGCCGATGAGGTCATCGCCCGGCTGAAGAACTATGAGGCACTCGGCTACAACCAGTATTCGATCTGGATCGACAGCGGGCTTTCGCACGAGCACAAGAAAAAATCGCTGCAACTGTTCATCGACCGGGTGATGCCGGCCTTCCTTTGATCGCGAGCCCATGACCGACGCCCCCTTCAGGAACTTCATCGACGGCCGCTTCGACGAACCGTCCGCTACTTTCGACAGCGTCGACCCGTCGACCGGGGCGGCCTGGGCCAGGATGCCGGCGGCGAGCGAAGCCGATGTCGACCGCGCCGTCGAGGCGGCGCACCGCGCCCTGCGTTCCGGCCCATGGCGTAGGATGACCGCGACGGCGCGTGGAAAGCTGCTGGTCAAGCTGGGCGACCTCGTCGCCGCCAATGCTGGGCGACTTGCCGAGCTCGAGACCCGCGATACAGGCAAGATCATCCGCGAGACCCGCGCCCAGATCGCCTATGTCGGCGACTACTACCGCTATTATGGCGGGCTTGCCGACAAGCACGAAGGCGCGCATGTGCCGATCGACAAGCCGGATCTCGACGTCACCATCCGCCGCGAACCGATCGGTGTCGTTGCCGCGGTGGTTCCGTGGAATTCGCAGCTCTTCCTCTCGGCCGTCAAGCTCGGTCCGGCGCTCGCCGCCGGCTGCACCATCGTGCTCAAGGCCTCCGAGGATGGCCCGGGGCCGCTGCTCGCCTTTGCCGAACTGGTTCATGAGGCTGGCTTTCCCCCAGGCGTCGTCAACATCCTCACCGGTTTGGGCCATGATTGCGGCCGGCGCCTGACCAGCCATCCGCTGGTTTCGCGAGTCGCCTTCACCGGCGGTCCCTCGACGGCGCGCGCCATCGTCAGGAACACGGCGGAGAACCTTGCGTACACCACTCTGGAAC
>NZ_RZRO01000201.1:0-2455 GCF_003997975.1 Mesorhizobium sp. M7A.F.Ca.US.005.03.1.1 | reverse complement strand
TTGTTGATCTGCTCAAGGGCTCGCGATGCCGCGAGCAAATTCTCGGCATAGTTTCTGGGATCAAAAACAATGAACGCCGATGCCGGTGGCGCTGACAGTGCAACAGCGGCAACAAGGGCACCGGCGGCGGCTATGCGGCGGATGCGGTGACGTGCAGGAACGGACTTCATGGAGAAACCTCCTTTGCGGATTGGTCGATGACGTTGGTCAGATCGGGGATGAGGTCGGCCGCCCAGGGAAGACCCCGATCGGCAAGCCAGGCCTCGAGGAAATGGTCTCGGCCTGCCTCAGCGATTATCCGATCAATCGCCGCCTGGTCGGACTTCGAGGACGCAGCGCAAAGCGCCAGCGCGATCGGACCGAGGCCTAATTCGAACAGCCGGTTCCCGCGCCGCGACTGGCAGTAGTAGTCGCGCTTGGGCATCGCTCGGGCGACGATCTCGATCTGGCGATCGTTGAGACCGAAGCGCCGGTATATCTCCGTGATCTGTGGCTCGCTCGCGCGCTCATTCGGCAGGAACAGCCGTGTCGGACAGCTTTCGACGATGGCCGGCGCGATCAGGCTGCCGTCGATGTCGGAGAGCGACTGCGTGGCGAAGATAACGGAAGCGTTCTTCTTCCTCAGCGTCTTCAGCCATTCGCGCAGCTGATCTGCAAAGCCGCCATCATCGAGGCCCAGCCAGCCCTCATCGATGATCAGCAGTGTCGGCCGGCCGTCCATTCGCTGTTCGATGCGGTGAAAGAGATAGGCAAGCACGGCCGGTGCCGCACCGGTGCCGATCAGCCCTTCGGTCTCGAACGCCTGTACGGATGTGTCACCAAGACGTTCGTGCTCGGCATCGAGCAGCCGTCCATAGGGACCGCCGATGCAATAGGGCCGGAACGCCTGCTTCAGCGACGATGATTGCAGCAGCACCGTCAAGCCGGTCAGAGTTCGTTCCTGAACCGGGGCGGAGGCCAGTGATGTCAGTGCTGACCAGAGATGTTCCTTCACCTCCGGCGTGACGGGGACGCCTTCGCGCAGAAGAATGTCGACAAGCCAGTCGGCTGCCCAGGCGCGTTCGGGAACGTGGTGGACGCGGCCAAGCGGCTGAAGCGAAATGGTGTCGATGTCGTCTGACAGATCCGCCAGGGTCAAAAGGGCAAGCGGATCGTGCGCTCCCTGCCCGTTCGACGCACTGCTGCCGAGATTATGCCAGTCTCCCGCCATGGCGAGCATTGCCGCGCGGATCGAACCACCAAAATCGAAGGCAAAGATCTGGCTGTTCCCGTAGCGCCGGAACTGCAGGGCCATAAGTGCCAGCACGACCGACTTGCCCGCGCCCGTCGGACCCACGACAAGGGTGTGACCGACATCGCCGACATGAAGGCTGAAGCGGAACGGCGTCGCGCCTTCAGTCCTGGCGAAGAACAGCGGCGGTGCGCGAAAATGCTCATCCTCAACCGGTCCCGCCCAGACTGCCGAGAGCGGGATCATGTGGGCGAGGTTCAGCGTCGATAGTGGCGGTTGGCGGACGTTCGCGTAGACATGGCCGGGAATGCTGCCGAGCCAGGCTTCGATGGCGTTGATCCTCTCGGCGATGCATGTGAAATCCCGCCCCTGGATGACTTTCTCGACCAGGCGGAGTTTCTCGTCCGCGATCGACGGATCGGCATCCCACACAGTGAGCGTCGCCGTGACGTAAGCCTGTCCGATCTGGTCGGAGCCGAGGTCCTGCAGGGCCGCGTCCGCATCGGCTGCCTTGTTTGCCGCGTCGGTGTCGACCAGCACGGATGCCTCGTTGGTCATCACCTCCTTGAGGATCGCGGCGACGGACTTCCGCTTTGCGAACCACTGCCGGCGGATCTTCGTCAGCAGCCTGGTCGCATCGCTCTTGTCGAGCAGGATCGCCCGCGTCGACCAGCGATAGGGGAAGGCAAGCGCATTGAGATCGTCGAGGACCCCCGGAAAGGTAGTGGTCGGGAACCCGATGATAGTCAGCGTGCGCAGGTGGATGTCGCCCAGTCGCGGCTCCAGTCCACCGGCAAGCGGCTGGTCGACCAGAAGTGCATCGAGATGCATCGGTGTTTCCGGAACCCGGACACGATGACGCCTGGTCGAGACCGTCGAGTGCAGATAGGTCAGCGTCTCGCCGTCGGCGAGCCATGCAGCCTCTGGAACAAAGCCTTCGAACAGATCCAGCACACGGTCGGTACGGTCGACAAAGCTCTTCAGCAGTTCCCGGGGATCGACGCCGCTCCTTTCCCGGCCTTCGTAAAGCCAGCTCTCCATCCGCGAGAGGTCCTCGGCCGGCGGCAGCCAGACGATGCTGAGAAAATAGCTGGTCTCGAACAGCTCTCCGTCCGGCTGGCGACCGCTCCACTGCAACGGGCCTCGGCCGCTCCTGCTCTCGAACTGCTCGCGCCGTTCGATGTCGAGAAGCGCAGATGCAGAATCGGGGAACCGGCTGTCAGG
>NZ_RZRO01000001.1:105250-224410 GCF_003997975.1 Mesorhizobium sp. M7A.F.Ca.US.005.03.1.1 | reverse complement strand
CTCCCTCAGGTGATCAAAGACAGGAACGTCGGCGAAGCCAGTTCCCATCCGTTGATGCAGACGTAGAACAGGCCCGCCATGGTCAAGAGCATGATCGGGAGCTTTTAACCATCGGCAAGGGACCACCGCTTGGTAGTCAGCCTGCACCGTTTGAATCGCCCTCGAAGATTCTAAATGCGCCAGAGACATAAGGGCCCCACGCTAGGATTGTTGCCGCTTATCGCTCCGCGGCATGATCTTTTCATCAATCATTCGGATGATGCGTGAGACGGTCTTAATCGCTTGAATTATTCGAAGATGAAGAGGCCAGCCTGCGCCCGCCCGGGCTGCGGGACTACCTTACCTTACAGAGGTGTCGGGCTGCGCGCTGCTATCCGCTTTGCCAGTGCTTGAAACGAAGCAGTATGCGAACACTTCCCCTCCAAGCTCATCCGTTACACGAACCCAATTTTTTTCCCAAGTCCGCAGGGTAACCTGGCGTCCCGTTGACATAGTCGCCGCCGTGAACGGGCTGGACGCATTGACGTTACTCGCCGCGACCACGTCATCCCCCTCCATTTGTTCCACCAGGTATGTTTGCATCACTGCTCCTGACTGTGGGGCAAGGCCGGTTCAATCGCGTGTAGCTGGACAACTCCAACCGCAGGGAACGGATTTCGTTCCATGCTACAGGCAACTCTACCGCCGGAAGTCAGCCTTCAGATCGCCTGCCCTCCTGGCAGGACCGTGGCCTAGCCGCTGAACGACTGGTCAGGACTGAGCTATGCTTTGGGGGAGATGGACCTCGCCCTGCGAATCCGCATACTTCTGGAAAAGTGCAATCTTGTCGGGATACGTAATCCGGATTTCGCTGTGACAGCCCTCGCAGCGATATTTGGACGCAACCTGGAACCAGCGCCCGGGTTTCAGCAAAGCCAATCCGCAGCGCGGACATTTGAACGTCATTTCAAGAGGGCATAGATTCTGACACAGCGGCATTTCGCAAAGTCCATAAGGGATACCTAATGTCAGGCAACGACAGCCGGCCGAAATCGTTCCTGGACGCCGTTCTTTTCGTCAGGCCGATGACCAACCCCGGACGCCGGGAGATTATTGGATTGTCCGCGATGCCAGATTTACTGACGCGGGCCTGAACTCAAGCGCACCCCGATTTCCGGTGGCGTAGCGCCGTTGCAGGCGTTGACTGATGTCAGCAGCTTGCAATCCGAATGAGCAAGCCCGGAGCGAGGTGGCCTCGGGGGGACGACGGGGCCGCACGGTCGACGACACGGCCTATCCGGATGCTGAAACAACGCCGCGCGCCGACCCTGTCGAACAGCACCAGTGGAACAGGCAGGATGAAAAGCGGCGCAACAGGCGGCAATACTTAAGTGTCTCGCCTATATCGTAGCTCGGGAGCCGCGATCCCGACCGAGTTGATGGATATGGAAGCGCTGTTGAAGGGAACCGACGCATCCCTTGGCGAATGCGTCGGTTCCAGAAGTTTATGCGTGGCGGATTTCCGTTCCCAGCACCTTCAGACATTCGCGGATGAACGCAGCAAGCGCCGTCCAACCTTTGGCCGAAACCATTGTCCCGTCCACATAGGCCTCGGTCGGCGACAGGTCGATATAGGTGCCACCCGCCAGTGTCACCTCCGGCTCGCAGGCGCCGAGTGCCGCGACCTTTTTGCCGCGCACCACGCCGTCGACAGCGATCAGGATCTGCACGCCGTGGCAGATGGTGAAGATTGGCTTCTTGGCCTCGTGGAAATGGCGCACGATCGCCTGCACGCGCTTGTCGGTGCGGATGTATTCCGGGCCGCGGCCGCCCGCGCAGTAGACGGCATGATACTGATCGAGCTGCCTCTCGGCTTCCGAGAAAGTCTTGTTGATCAGCGCATAATGGCCGAGCTTTTCGGTGTAGGTCTGGTCGCCCTCGAAGTCGTGCAGCGAGGTCTTGATCAGATCTCCGGCGTTCTTGTCCGGGCATACCACGTGGATGGTGTGACCGACGGCTTCCATCGCTTGCTGATAGACAAAGATTTCGTATTCTTCGGTGAACTCACCGGTCAGCATCAGTATCTTTTTGCCTGGCATGGTTCTTCCTCTCAGTGTTTTGAGCTAGGCAAGGCGCAGACTGCGCCTGCCTTTCTGTGAAATCGGATAGGGTCAGAATGGCGAATCCGGAAAGTAATATTCCTTGGCGTTGGCCTGGGTGATCAACGGCGCGTCGAGCTTGACGGTGCCACGGACGGGTGCCTGGCCGATCAGGTTGGCGACTGTCATGTAGATCGCGGTCTTGATCATCGACGGCGGGTATGGCGTCTCGACCGGCGTCATGGCGTCGCCGTCGATCACTTTCTTGACGATGTCCTTCATGCCGTTGCCACCGAGCGCAAGCTTGATGTCGGTCCGCCCCGACTGCTTGACCGCCTCGAGCACGCCAAGCAGCATGTCGTCGTCATTGGCCCACACCGCATCGATATGCGGGTACTTGGCCAGATAGTCCTGCATCAGCTTGAAGGCTTCGTCGCTGTTCCAATGCGCGTACTGGATGTCGAGGACTTTCAGATCAGTGCCTTTGATCGTGTCCTGGAAGCCCTTGATGCGCTCGTCGTCGATGACGGTCGGAATGCCGCGCAACACAACGACGTCGCCCTTGCCGCCAAGCTTGTCGATCATGAACTTGGCGGTGTTGGTGCCAACCGCGATATTGTCGCCGGCGAGGTAGAGATCCTGGACGGAGGCGTCAGTCAGACCGCGATCGACGACGGTGATGAACGTGCCCATGTCCTTGATAGCCTTGACCGGCTGGGTCAGCTCTTCCGAGCTGTAAGGCAGGATCACCAGAGCATCCAGCTTGCGGCTGGCCGACAGGTCCTCAAGCGCGCTGACCTGCTCCGCCGCGGACGGCGACGTCTTCACGACCACTTCGACGTTCGGGAACGCGGCGTTGATTTCCTTGGCCGCCGCTTGTGCGTGGTAGACGATGCCCGCTGTCCAACCGTGGTCAGCGGCCGGTATCGACACCGCGATGACCTTCTTGTCTTGCGCCATGGCCTGGCCGGCCAGCAGCAGCGCGCCAAGTGTCGCTGCCGCAATCCATTTTCTACTGAACATTGTCTTCTCCCTTGGACCTACAAGAACGTTAATCCGCGTGGTCCGGACGCGGCGCTATTTCGAATTCGAAAACCGCTGGATGAGCATGGCGATGATGATGATGACGCCCTGAACAGCGGCAACGAGGTATTCGGAGACGAAGTCTGACAGCACCATGAGGTTGGCGATGAGTTCCAGGATGACGGCGCCGGCGACTGTCCCCCACACATGGCCCTTGCCGCCGCGCAATGCGGTGCCGCCAATCACCACGGCGGTGATGACCTGCAGTTCCCAAAGCTGTCCGGTCGTCGGCGTTGCGGCGCCCAGGCGCGGCACGTAGCAGATCGCGGCAATCGCCACACAGACACCCTGGACGATATAGGCCACGGTCCGTGTCCTGATCACCGAGATGCCGGAATAACGGGCGACATCCTCATTGGCGCCGACCGCCGCACATTTGCGCCCATATTTCATCTTGTAAAGGATGAAGGATGCGACCGCGGCGACTGCGATGGATATGAGGATTGGAACCGGGATCCCGCCGACCGTGCCGAAATAGACAGGCCGGTACGCCTCGCGCAACGACCTGTCGATCGGTATCGTGCCGCCATCGGTCAGATAGGTTATCAGCGCCCGGAAAATCCCCATCGTGCCCAGCGTGGCGATAAACGGTTCGATCCTGCCGACCGTGACGATGAGCCCGTTGGCAAGCCCGCACACCAGGCCGACCAGGATCGCAACCGCCATACCGGCGGGAATAGCCCAGATGCCGGCATGCGGCGCCACCGCGTTCATGAACATGATGGTGATGCCGGTGATGAAGGCGGCCATCGAGCCGACGGAAAGATCGAGCCCCCCCGACGAGATCACAAATGTCGCGCCGACCGCGATAATAGCAATGAAGGCGCTGCGGGTGATGACGTTGGCGAGGTTGGTGGCGGACAGGAAATCGGGGTTGATGAGGTAACCGACCACCAGCAGAGCTGCCAGCGCAAGAAAAGGCCCGATATCGGTCCAACTGATGTTGAGATCGAGGGGGCGACGCCTGGGTGCGGATTCGCTCATGACAGCCATTTTGTGCCTCCCTTGGCTTTTGGCCCTTGCTTGGGGCCACTGGTCGCCAGTACCGCCACATTGCTTTCGGTCATTTCGGCGCCACTGACCTCGCCGGTGATGCGGCCTTCGCGCATCACCAGGATGCGGTCGCAGATGCCGATCAATTCCTGCATCTCCGAAGAGATGACGATGCAGGCCTTGCCCTTGGCCACAAGCTCCTGGATGAAGGCATAGATCTGCGCCTTGTTGGCGATGTCGATGCCACGCGTGGGCTCGTCGATAATGACCACCGAAGGATCGGTCAGCAGCACCTTCGCCAGCAGCAGCTTCTGCTGATTGCCCCCGGAAAGCTGGGCCGCTTTGGCGCCGAGGCTCTTCAGCCTGATGTCATATGTCTCCACGGCCTGTTCCAGGGCTTGCGCTTCGCGGCGCCGACCCATCGAGAGGCCGGGATGAAACACATCGAGCGCCGACAGCGTCAGGTTAGGCGCCAGGTGCTCTTGCAGCAGCAGTCCCTTGCCCTTGCGATCCTCGGTCAGGTAACCGACGCCGGCGTCGATCGCCGCGCGCGGCGATTGGAAATGGACCGACTTGCCCTCAAGTTCGATCTTGGCAACTGCCGGGCGCAAGCCGATAATGCCCTCGAAGAGTTCGGTTCGGCCTGCGCCGACCATACCGGCGAACCCCAGGATCTCGCCCTTGTGGACCGTGAACGACACGTCCTCCACATAGCCGGGAACGGAGGCGTTCCTCACGCTCAGCATCGGTACATCCGAAGGCGCTGCGGTTCTCTCAGGATAGAGCGCTGCCAGTTCGCGCCCGACCATCAGCCGCGCCATGTCCATCTGGCTCAGCGTCTTGCCGGGATAGGTGCCGACCATCTTGCCGTCGCGCAGAACGGTCACTTTGTCTGCGACCCGCTGCACCTCATCCAACCGGTGGCTGATATAGAGCACGGCGGTGCCGTGAGCCTTCAGTTGCAGGACGATCTCCAGCAGGCGCTCGACCTCGCCACCGGTCAGAACGGCGGTCGGCTCGTCGAAGATAACCACCTTGTGGTCGTCAAGCAGGGCGCGAGCGATCTGCACCATCTGCCGGTCTGCCAGCGAAACGTCGCGCACCAGTGCCCTTGGCGAGACCGCGCAGCCGATCTGCGCCAGTTTCTCGGTTGCCAGCCGGCGCATGGTGCGGTCATCCACGACATGGCCACGCGAAAGCTCTCGCCCGAGAAACAGATTGTCGGTGACCGTGAGCCCCTCGGCGAGCAGTATCTCCTGATGAACCAAAGCGATACCGGCATCCTGTGCTTGGGCAGGCTTGGCAAATTTCACCGCGTGTCCGTTCATCGACAACGTGCCGTGGCTTGGCTCGACATAGCCGGACAGCAGCCGCATCAACGTCGACTTGCCGGCACCGTTCTCGCCAATGATGGCGTGGATCTCTCCCGGCAGGACGTCCAGGGTGACGTCCGACAACACCGTCACTGGGCCGTATTGCTTGGACAATTCCTGGGCGCGCAGCACCGGTTCAAGCGAACCAGGCGCATCGCTGGACAACGTGCTCCCGCCCTCCCCGGCGATATTCGCGGCAATGGACATCCGTTCCGACCTCAATCGAATGCCGGGAGCAGGCGATCGCGCGAGTGCTCTATATGGATGCGCATCGCCTTTTCGGCGGCATCGGGATCGGCCGAGCCGAACGCGGCAAGGATCGCCTCGTGTTCGTCAAGCGCCTCCTCGGTCACGCGTGCATGGAACATCAGGCGGAAGATGTGGAAGTGCGTGTGCTGGTGGCTCAACGTCTCGCGGATGAGTTCGTTTTGAGAAAACTCCATGATCTTGTCGTGGAAGATCGCATCCTGCCTGGCGAAATTCGAATAGCGCACGCGATCATCCTTGCCTTCGCGGCGTGACATCACGCCGGCAGCTTCGAGCAACAGATCGAGCTTGGCGTCGTCCATCGTTGCGGCGGCCTTTGCGGCGCCATGCGGCTCGAGCAGCAGACGCATCTCGTATAATTCGTCGAAACGGCGCCGGGTGATCTGGGGCGCGGCACGATAACCGATCAGATGCGTCTTGAGCACCAGGCCTTCGCCTTCGAGCCGTCCGAGGGCTTCCCGGATCGGCGTGTGCGAGACGTTGAATTCCTTGACCAAGCTGTCGACTGTGATGCGCGAGCCGGGGGGAATCTTCAGCGCCATCAACTGCGCGAAGATGGCTTCATAGACATCTTCGACGAGACTGTTGGCGCGCTGGATGCGACCAGCTCCAATGCTGGCGTCGCTTGGGTCGGGTAAGTTTGCGGTCTGCATATTTTGCCTCTTGACAGTGAGGACTGCTAACACGATGGTTCCGCGGATGCAATCCTATATCCTATACGATTTTAAAGCGGATATCTTTTAAGTGCGAGAGACACACTCTTAAACCGTCCGATCCAGACCGAGTTCAATGCCTCCGTTTCCAGTCAGCAGCCGTCAAAGGACCAATCATGACCCTCTTCGCCGCCCTGCGGTTGCCGCGTGAAATCCTGTTCGGGAAGGGGCAACGCCATGTGCTGCCGACGGTCGCCGCCCGGTTCGGCCGACGCGCGCTGGTCTGCACCGACGAGCGTTTCGCGGGCACAACGGTATTCGCCGACATCATCAAGTCCCTTCAGTCAGCCTCGATCGAGGTCCTGGTGCATGATCGTGTTCTGCCCGACGTGCCACGCGATACGGTCGGCGTCTGCGTCGAGGAAGCGAAGGGGTTCGGGCCGGATATGGTGATCGGCATCGGCGGCGGCAGCTGTCTCGATTTCGCCAAATGCGCCACCCTGCTGCTCAGCCATGGCGGCAAGCTCCAGGACTATTACGGGGAGTTCAAGGTGCCGGGTCAGACACTGCCGCTGATCGCCGTACCCACCACGGCCGGCACCGGCTCCGAGGTGACGCCGGTCGCGGTGATTTCCGACCCGGACCGGACGCTCAAGGTCGGCATATCGAGCCCTCACCTTATCGCCGCGGTCGCTCTGTGCGATCCCGAGCTGACAATGACCTGTCCGCCTGGCCTGACCGCGATCGCCGGCGCCGACGCTTTGACCCATGCGATTGAGGCCTTCACCGCCATGCGGCGCGGTGAAGACCCCAATCTCCCGCAACAGCATGTCTTCATCGGCAAGACGGCGCTGACAGACCATTTCGCGTTGCTCGCGATAAAGCTGCTTGGCCGGAGTCTGGAGAAAGCCTGCAGCGACGGCACGGATGCCGACGCGCGTGCCGATGTCATGATGGGCGCTCTGGCGGCGGGCTGCGCGTTCGGCACCGCCGGCACGGCGGCGGCGCATGCCGTGCAATACCCGGCAGGCGCCCTCACCCACACCGCCCATGGTTTGGGCGTGGCCACAATGATGCCTTACGTGATGACCTATAACAGCCGCGTCGCCGCTCACGAGATGGCAGAGATCGGCGCGGCACTTGGCTTGGAGGCCAAGGCGCGAACCGCCGACGAGATGGCAGCCGCCACGATCGAGGAGATCAGGCGATTGTTCGCGGCGATCGGTATTACGCCAACATTGGCGGATCTGGGCCTCCCTGCCGATAAGCTTGAGTGGACCGCAGAGCAAGCGCTCGGCATTGACCGCCTGATCAAGAACAATCCGCGTGCGTTCGATCTCGGCACGATGCGACGCCTCGTCCAGGCCGCCCATGACGGCGACCTCGCCGCCTGCGTTATGTGAGAAACGGAACAAAGCGATGAATTTGAACGCTCAGCAACTCGACCAGGATGGCTATGACGTGCGCGGTTTTTCGCACGGACTCTACATCGACGGCACTTGGCGGTCGTCCTCCGACGGTCGGCTCATCGATGTCGTCGATCCCTCCTCCGCGGCGGTGATCGCGGCGGTTCCCGATGCGACGGTCGAGGACGCCACCGCCGCCGTCGAGGCGGCGGCCAAAGCAGCTAGGAGATGGCGGGAAACTGCGCCGCGCAAACGCTCGGAAATCCTCAGGCGCTGTTTCGAACTGATGGTCGAACGCTCCGAAACGCTCGCCATGCTGATCTCGCTGGAGAACGGCAAGGCGCTGCGCGACGCGCGCGGCGAAGTGGCTTATGCCGCCGAGTTCTTCCGCTGGAATGCCGAAGAGGCGGTCCGGATCACCGGTGAATTCGGCACCGCGCCATCCGGCACCAACCGGATCGTGGTCGATTATGAGCCGATCGGAATTTGCGTGCTGATCACACCGTGGAATTTTCCGGCCGCGATGGCGACCCGCAAGATCGCGCCGGCGCTGGCGGCAGGCTGCACTGTCGTCCTAAAGCCGGCCAGCGAAACACCACTGACGGCCTATGCGCTGGCGGCACTCTACAGCGAAGCCGGCGTGCCTGCCGGCGTCGTCAACGTGCTGACCACGACCAGTCCCGGGCCGCTGACTTCGGCCATGCTTGCCGATCCGCGGGTCAGGAAGCTGTCCTTCACGGGGTCGACGGGTGTCGGCCGAACCTTGCTCGGCGAGGCTTCAAAGCATGTCATTTCGTGTTCTATGGAACTCGGCGGCAATGCCCCGTTTGTCGTCTTCGACGATGCCGATCTCGACGCCGCCCTCGATGGCGCGATGATCGCCAAGATGCGCAACGCCGGCGAAGCCTGCACCGCCGCCAATCGCCTCTATGTGCAATCGGGAATCTATGATGCTTTTGCCGACGGGCTCCGCAAGCGCATGGCGGCACTTAAGGTGGGGGCGGGCCCGAATGCCGACACCGAGTGCGGGCCGATGATCACCAGAAAGGCTGTCGACAAGATCGATCGCCTGGTCAAGGACGCGGTGGGCCGGGGAGCCAAGGTGCTTTGCGGCGGGGCGATTTCGGAGGAAGAAGGATTCTTCTATCCGCCAACAGTGCTGTCCGAGGTGCCGCCGGATGCGGAGATGGCGCACGAGGAGATTTTCGGCCCGGTGGCACCTATCACACGCTTCGACACCGAGGCCCAGGCCATCGCCCATGCTAACAACACGGAATATGGCCTGGCCGCTTATATATACACACGCGATGTTGGGCGCGGCATGCGGGTGGCGTCGGGGATCGAGGCCGGCATGATCGGCCTCAACCGGGGACTGATGTCGGATCCGGCCGCACCATTCGGAGGCGTCAAGCAGAGCGGCCTTGGCCGCGAAGGCGGCCAGCACCACGGCATCGCCGAGTTCATGGAGGCTAAATATATTGCCGTCACCTTCTGAACCGGCAGTCATGTCAAAGGACCCTTTCCGCACGCGCGACCATGTGGCCGATTTTGATGATATCGTGACCGACATAGTGACTCGCAGCGCCGAAACCCGGGCGACCCTGCCGATGTCGGCGGGTATCGCCTATGGCGAGGGCGAGGCCGAAAGGCTGGACCTGTTCTTTCCGCCCGGTGTGCGCAGGGATCTTCCCGTGCACATCTTCATCCATGGTGGCTACTGGCGCATGTTCTCCAGGAGCGACTATTCTTATGTAGCGAACACAGTCACCAAAGCTGGGGCGGTCGCGGTCATCGTCGACTATGCGCTGATGCCCGAATTCAGGATGGCGGCAATCGTCGACCAGATCCGGCGTGCCAAACAATGGGTGCTGGACAATATAGCCGCCCATGGCGGCGACCCTGCCCGGCTAAGCGTAAGTGGTCATTCGGCGGGTGCGCACCTGGCCACATTCCTGTTCGAAAAGGCGCCCATGCCGTCGCGCATACGTGCGGCGCTGCTGCTAGGCGGCCTTTACGACCTCAAGCCCCTTCAGACCTCCTTCCTCCAGCCGTTAATCGGCATCACCGATGAGGAGGCAGCTGCTTTCACCCCAATGACGCGGTGGCATGACCCGGAGACGGCAGCGACCATTCTCGTCGGAGATCAGGAAACGTCACCTTTTCACCAGCAGGCCGCCGACTTCGGAAAGCGCTTGCGCGCGCAGGGGCACCCTGTCAGCGATCTCCGCCTGAATGACCGAAACCACATGAACAGCGTGCGTGATCTGGGCATCAGCGGCACGCAAGCTGGCGATTGCCTGATGGCGATGATCGATGGAAACGGCCTCTAGGACGGAAACCCAGGGAGAGCAGGGCCCGCTTGTGCCTTACTTGACGCTCCCGTCACTCAGGAAAGTACCGTCACGGGGATCGCGGCACGCTGCCGGCATCGGGCTGAGCTTTGCGACAGGTGAAATCCGGCAGAGCACACAACCGACGATTCCTCATCCTCTTTTTCCACACTGACGAACTGCACAGCGCATCAGAAAATCGAAATTGCCCCTGCCGCCCTGAGCCGCGATGGTCTTCACGCAAGCAGCCGGCTTAGGGCTGTGGAGGAACGTCGTCGCGGCAAAGCCCCTGGGGCAAGGCCGCTTTGGCACGCCGCTGGTTCAAACCGGCAGCGAGGGAGGAACTGACTTGGCTGGTTCGGGCAAATCCGACACCGCGCGCTTGGGCATCAAAATGTCCCAGGAACTCGTCGTCGGCGCGATCTCGGCCGTCCTCTTCCTGGTGTTCTCGGCGACGCTCAACAATTTCCTGAGCCAGGGCAACATCCTTGCCATTCTCAAGAATGTCTCGATCCTCGGCACGCTGGCCGTCGGCATGGGGCTCATCGTCGTTGGGCGCGGCATCGACCTGACCATGGTGGCGGTGATGGTCGTCGGCGTCGCGTTCAGCATTTGGATCTCCACCTGGGGCGTCGACTTCACGCTGGCCGTCGTCTTCGGGGCCATCCTGGTCGCGGCCATCGGCCTGTTCACCGGCGTCATGGTGGCGGTGGCCGAAATTCCGCCGATCTTCGCCACCCTTGCCATCGCGTCCTCGGTCTACGGCTCTGGCCGCATCGTCTTTGCGTCCGACGTGCTCTATGCCCCCTCCGATATCGGCTGGCTGAAATTCGTCGGCAACGGAACCATCCTCGGCATCCCGATGTCGGTGATCATCTTCGCGGCGGTGGCCGCGCTCATGGGCTTTTTCCTGAGGAAGACCCGCTTCGGCCGGCTGGTCTATGCTACTGGCGACAACCCGAACGCGGCCCGCACGACCGGGCTGCCGACGCGCCCGATCATCGTGACGCAATATGTCATCAGCGCCCTCATTGCCTATATCGCCGGCATCATCATGCTGGGGCTGGTCACCGGCATCGACACGCGCCTCTACAATTCCAGCCTGATCTACGACGTGCTGCTGGTCGTCGTGCTGGGCGGCATCGGCCTCTCCGGTGGCCAGGGCGGCGTACGCAACGTCATCGTCGGCACCATCCTGGTCGGCATCCTGACCAACGGCATGACGATCCTGAACTTCAGCTACACCAGCCAGAACCTGATCAAGAGCGTGATCCTGCTGGGCGCGCTGGCGATCGACGCCATCATCAATCCGCGCGACGAGCAGACCTCGCAAAGCGGCGACATCTGAACAAGAACCGAGACATAAATCTGGGAGGATACCATGAAGTTGTTCAAGAACTGCCTGCTCGCGGGCATGACAGCGCTCGCGCTGCTGGGCGCGGCGAAAATCGCCACGGCGCAGGAAACCGATCAGGTCGGCCGCTCCACCTATCTCGAGGCGCTCAAGGGCAAGAAGGTCATCTTCGTGCCAATCTCGCAGGGCATGGACCTCAACCAGGCATGGGTGGTGGTGTGGCAACGTCACGCGGCACGCTACGGCTTCAGCCTCGAAGTGCGCGATCCCTCCGGCGACACCAATGCCGGCATTCGCGCCATGCAGGGCGCCATCGCCGAGAAGCCGGACCTGATCATCGTGCAGAACCCCGACGTCCAGACCTACGCACGCCTGTTGAAACAGGCGCAGGCGGCCGGCATCAAGGTGCTGCAAGTCAACATGCAGTCGGCCACCCAGACGGACAGTTATGTCGGCAACGACTGGATCGAAATGGGCCGTCTCGAAATGGGCGAACTGGCCAAGCACTGCACCGGGCCCAATGCCGTCTCGCACAAGGTGGTCTGGCTCGCCGGCGTCCAGACGGGTGCCGCCAACATCTACATGCGCACCGGCATCGACGAGGTGCTGAAGGCCAATCCCGAGCTGCAGCTCGTCTCCGACCAGCCGGCCGATTACATGAGCGAAAAGGCCCGCCAGATCACCGAGACGGTCCTCCAGCAGCATCCGGACCTGTGCGGCATCATGGGCATCTGGGATAATGCCGAGGTCGGCGCCGGTGCCGCCGTCGTGGCCGCCGGCAAGCAGGACCAGGTGACGATCGTCACCAATGGCGCGGGCAGCGCCACGGGCTGCGAGAGCATCAAGAACGGGCTGCTCGACGTGATCTTCAACTTTAATGCCCCGATCCAGGCCGAGATCGCAGCACAACAGATTTCCGAGCTGCTGCAGCAGCCCGGCCGGCAGGCGGGTAGCGAGAAGACCATCTTCTTCGGCCCGATCACCCGCGTCGACAAGGCCAATGCGACCGGCAGGAATTGCTGGAAGCTGGACGAGCTCAAGTAACGGACTTCCTTGATGAGCATGGCTGAAAGCCTTGTGCGCTGGCGCTACCGCCTGCTCCCCGACCACGTGGTCGGGGAGATCCTGACCAAGAAGTGGATCGACAGCGTCATCCCCTTCATGGCGCTGGTCATTTTGTGCGCGATCTTCGGCTCGATCGTGCCGGGCTTCTTCGATCTGGCGACGCTGACCAATCTCAGCGGTCAGACCGCCGAGCTTGGCCTTGTGGTGCTCGGCATGACCATCGTCATGGTGTCAGGCGGCATCGATCTGTCTGTCGGGTCGACCTTCGCGCTCGCCGTGCTGGTCACGCTCTATGGGATGAATGTCGAGCAGTGGAGCTTTGGTACCGGCCTTCTGGCGTGCCTGGGCCTCGGCGTCGTCTGCGGCGCCATCAACGGCTTCCTGGTTGGCTTCCTGCGCATGCGGGCGTTTCTCACCACGCTGGTGACGCTCATCATCTACCGCTCGACCTTCGACATCGTCTTTCCCCAGGTCTCGACCCGGATCGTCACCAGCGGTCCGGACTCGCCAGCCTATGATTTTCTTGGTTTCGGTACGATCTGGGGCGTGCCGACGTCCTTTGTGGTCTTCGTCGTCATCGCGCTGATCATCCATCTCGTGCTGTCGCGCGCCCGCTATGGCTGGCGGCTGTTCGCGGTCGGCGGCGCGCGCCGCTCTGCCTACAATGCCGGCATCAATGTGCGCTTCATCTTGTTCAGCGCCTATGTCTTGTGCTCGGTACTGGTGGCGCTCTCCGGCTTCTTCTTCTCGGCCCGCATCGGCAGTGCCGCTTCCGACATCGGCACCGGTCTCGAACTGCAGGTGTTGACCGCGACCGTGCTCGGCGGCATCTCGCTAGGCGGCGGGCGCGGCTCGGTCGCCAAGGCGCTGATGGGCACCGTCTTCGTGCTTGTCCTGTCGAACAGTCTGCTTGCGCTGGCCGTGCCCGGCCCGGTCAATTTCCTGATCCTCGGCATCGTGCTGCTTTTGTCGGTGCTTCTCGACGTTCGCTGGGTGAAGAACCGCCACAAGATCCTGCGCAGCGTCTACATCTCGCCAACCTTCGCCAAGATGCCGCAGGCGATCTCGACCGCGCCCGGCGCGCCAATGGCGGTGAATGACCGGTTGAAGGACGTCGGCGTCATCGGCCTCGGCGTTCTCGATGGCGCGGAGGATGTGATCTTCGACCGGCAGGACCGTCTCTACACCGGCAGCCGCCAGGGCGAGATCCTGCGCTTCCAGCCGCCCCATTACACCGATAGCGAAGTGTTCGCACATATTGGCGGCTCGCCGCTCGGCATGGCTTTCGACCGCGACGACAACCTCGTCATCTGCGTCGCCGGCATGGGCCTCTATCAGGTCTCGCCGGCCGGCGACGTAAAGCTGCTGACCGCCGAAACCAACCGCTCACTGACCTCGGTGGTCGACGACTCGACCATGAAGCTCGCCGACGACTGCGACATCCTGCCGGACGGCCGTATCGTCTTCTCGGAAGCGACAGTGCGCTTCGAAATGCATGACTGGTATGCCGACGCGCTGGAAAGCCGCGGCAACGGACGCATCATCGTCCATGATCCCAAATCCGGTTCGACACGCACACTGCTGTCGAACCTCGTCTTCCCCAACGGCATCTGCACGGCCTTCGACGGCCAGTCGGTGCTGTTCGCCGAAAGCTGGGCCTGCCGCATCAGCCGCTATTATTTCGATGGCCCGAAGAAGGGCCAAGTCGAGCGCGTCATCGAGGGCTTGCCCGGCTATCCCGACAACATCAACCGCGCCTCCGACGGTACCTACTGGCTGGCCCTGATGGGCATGCGCACGCCGGCCTTGGATCTCTCGCTTGAAATGCCGAGCTTCCGCCGTCGCATGGCGCGGCGCGTATCGGAAGACGCGTGGCTGATGCCCAATCTCAACACCGGCTGCGTGCTGCGCTTCGACGAGAACGGCCAGATCCTCGAAAGCCTGTGGGACCAGGCCGGCGAGAAGCATCCGATGATCACCTCGATGCGCGAGCACAAGGGCATCCTCTATCTCTGCGGCATCTTCAACAACCGCATGGGCACCTTGCCCTTGAAAGGCGTCGATCCCGACTGGTTCAGCTCGGATTCCTACTGGGGCAGAAAGCCATGAGCGGTTTGAGCCAGCTTCTTGACCGCTTTCTCGGCCGTGGCGAGTGGGCAGTGACCGTGCCGACGCTCGACGGGCCGTTGCTGCCCAACCAAGGACTGGAGGAAGCCGAGCCGTTCGCCGGCCTCGCCGAGGCCGACAATCTCGTACGCACCGAAAAGGGCATTCTGGCAAGCAGCGCCAACCGGCTGATGCGCTTTAGCGCCGACGGCCATGCCGAAACCTTGCAGGAATTTCCGGGCGAGATCACCGCACTCGCCCATGCCCGCGGCATGACCGCGATGGCCATCGACGGCAAGGGCGTCGTCGTCCACGGCGGCCTGCATGACGGGCGCGAGGCGACGGGTGAGGAGGCTCGGCGCCTCTCCTGCATCACCGCTCTCACCTTCCTCGACAGCAACACCTTGCTGGTGGCCAACGGTTCGGCCTCAGTGCCGGCGAGCGGTTGGCGTCGCGACCTGATGCAGAAGAGCGTGTCCGGTTCGGTCTGGCGGCTCGATCTAAAAAACGGCCGGCTGGAGCTTGTCAGGGACGGCTTGGCCTGGCCGGCCGGCATCGCCACCACCGGCTCCAACCGCATCTACGTTTCGGAGGCCTGGCGCCACCGCGTGCTGGCGATCGACCTTGCCACCACGGCGACGCTGCCCGTGCTGGAGCATCTGCCGGCCTACCCCGCCCGCATCGCCCCGGCCTTCAACGCCGGCTATTGGCTGACCTTCTATTCCGTGCGCAACCAACTGGTGGAGTTCATCCTGCGCGAGGAGACCTACCGCACCCGCATGCTGGCGGAAGTCCCGGAGGCCTACTGGATGGCGCCGTCGCTCGGCTCATGGCGCGACTATCGCGAGCCCATGCAAGGCAGCCAGTTGAAGCAGATGAACGTGCTGAAGCCATACGCGGTGACAAGGTCCTACGGGCTGGTGGTTCTTTGCGACCAGAACATGAAGCCGCTGTCGAGTTTCCATTCGCGCGCAGACGGCAAGGTGCACGGGACGCTGAGCGCCTGCGAGCTGGGCGATGATCTGCTGGTCGCCTCGCGCGGCGGATCGAGGATCGTACGCGTGGCGAGCGCCGCCAGCGGCAAGCGAGGCTAAGCGATGTCGGACGCCAACATCATTGAACTCAGGGATGCCGCCAAGGCATTCGCGCGCATTCCGGCCTTCAAGAATGTCAATTTCGACCTGCGCAAAGGCGAAATCCACGCGCTGCTCGGGGAAAACGGCGCCGGCAAGTCGACGCTGACCAAGGTCATGGCCGGTGTCTTCAAGCTGACCGAGGGCAAGATGACCTTCGACGGCAAGGATGTGTCCTTCGCCACGCCCGCCGAAGCGCTGCGCGCCGGCATCGCCATGGTGTTCCAGGAAACCAACCTGGTGCCGGCCATGACGGTAGCGCAGAATCTCTATCTCGGCGAAGAGAAGATGTTCAACCGGTTGCGCGGCCTCTACATTCAGGCGCGGCAGTTCCTCGCCGGCATGGGCTTCCAGGTCGACCCGTCCGCGCAGGTCAGCACGCTGGGCGCGGCGCACAAGCAGATGGTGGAGATCGCGCGCGCCGTCCACCACAAGGCTCGCGTCATCATCTTCGACGAGCCGACCGCGACGCTGACGCCTGAAGAGAAGAGCCACTTCTTCAAACTTTTGCAGCGGCTGGTGAAGGAGGGCATCGCCGTCATCTTCATCACCCATGCGCTGGAAGAGGCGCTTGCCGTCGCCAACCGCATCACGGTCATGCGCGATGGCGAGATCGTCGCGTCCGGCGAGGCCAAGGGCTTCACCCGCGCCTCGATCGTGCAGGCCATGGTCGGCCGCACGCTCACCGAAACGCTGCATGGCGAGGTCAAGCGCACGGCGCGCCCCTACGGCGACAAGGTGCTTTCGGTCGAGAATCTGTCCTGCGCCGGCCTGGTGCGCAACTCTTCCTTCTCGGTGTTTTCAGGCCAGGTCACCGGCATGTTCGGCCTTGTCGGCGCCGGCCGCACCGAAATGGCCAAGGTCGTCGCCGGACTGTTGAAGCGCAACATCTTCCACGGCGGCGAGATCCGCCTGCTCGGCAAGTCGGTGCGCTATCGGGTGCCCAGGCCTGCGGTGCGCGACGGCATCGTCTATGTCACCGAGGATCGCAAGGTCGACGGTTTCTTCGAAACCATGACCGCGGGCGAGAACCTGCAAATGGGTGAACTGACCGAGGGCGCCAATCCCGTCTCCATGGTGTCGCTGGCGCGAGCCAGGCAACTTGCCCGCGAATGGGGCGAACGTCTGAGCCTGCGGCAGACCAGCGACCGAGCCCGGATGATCGAGCTCTCCGGCGGTAACCAGCAAAAGGTCGTGATCGCCAAATCGCTGATTCAGAAGCCGAGGCTGGTGATCTTCGACGAGCCGACACGCGGGGTCGACGTCGGCGCCATCGTCGAGATCCACCAGCTCATCAGCGATCTCGCCGAGCAAGGCATGGCCGTCGTTGTCATCTCGTCCTACCTGCCTGAAATTCTCGCCGTTTCGGATCGCATTCTGGTGGTCAAGCGCGGCCGCGTGGTCGAGGAGATGATGCTTTCGGAGGCCACCGAGGAACGCGTCATGTTCGCCGCGGTTCATTGAGCGGCTCGACAAGAGAGACACTTTTGCCGGCCAAGCCAGGACCAATGTCTGGCCTGCCCTATTGCCTTGCAATCGGTTCCGCGTCTGAATAGGTCAGGGGTCAGATCACCCTGCCCGAGCGGATATGCCCAGCGTCAACCTCAAACTTCTGCAGACGTTCCTGCTTGCCGCCGAAAACGGCAGCTTCCGACGTGCTGCCGAGGAGAGCAACCGTTCGCCATCGGCGGTCTCGATGCAGATTCGCGACCTTGAGGAGCAGATCGGCATCTCGCTGTTCATCCGCACCGCACAGCGTGCCAGCCTGACGCCGGAAGGCCAGATCCTGTTCGAGGAGATCGCCAACGTGATGTCACAGGTGCAGACCAGCCTCGACCGCCTGACGGAGGTCGCCGCTCGGCGCAAGGGCAAAGTGCAGATCGCCTGCGCCCCGACGCTCGCGGCAAGCCGGCTGGGCGATATCCTGGCGACATTCAAGTTGCGCTATCCACGCAGCATCGTCGAGGTCATCGAGAGCCCGCCGCAGGCCGCGCTTGGCCTTTTGCAACAGCAGGAGGTCGAGTTCTACATCGGCCCCGAACTGCCAAACCTGACGGACTTCCAGTTCGAGTCCATCCTCGACGATCCGCTGATGGCCTGCATCCCCACGGAAATATACGGTGGCGAAAAGAAGCTGCTGCTCTCGGACCTGCTGCGCTATCCGCTCATCCTGCTCAGCCGCAAGACCGCCGTGCGCGGCCTTGTCGATCGGCTGACGGCGGCGGAAGGCATCGAGTTCAAGCCGCAATACGAGGTCGAAAGCGCACAGACGGCGGTGGCGCTGGTGTGTTCGGGACTTGGCGTCTGCGTGGTGCCCGGCATCGCCATTTCGCGCAATGACGAGCGTATGCGGGTGGTGCCGATCGACCATCGCGACGCCCACCGCTCGGTCGGCATCATCACCGCGCGGGGCTATGTGCACCACTCCTTCTCCGAACAGCTGATGAACCTCATCCGCACCAATTTGCGCGAACTGGCAAACTGAGCGTCGCGCCTTCGGACAGGCACCTTGCACGAGCGCCGAGAATGGTGCGTTGGGAACGCCGCCATTGGCAGCCCGGCCTCTCCTGAATATCAGCGCACCCTCAGTCGGTCTGGATCCAGATCGACTTGGTCTCCAGATATTCATGCAGATGTTCGATGCCTCCCTCGCGGCCGTAGCCGGACATCTTCATGCCGCCGAACGGCACCGCCGGGTCGATGGCGTGGTACATGTTGACCCATACCGAGCCGGCCTTGATGCGGCGGGCGAGCTTGTGGGCGGTGCCAAGATGACTGGTGAAAATGCCGGCCGCCAGGCCATAGGGCGTCGCATTGGCCCGCGCCACGGCTTCGTCGAGCGTGTCGAACGGCATCGCCGAAATCACCGGACCAAAGATCTCTTCACGCGCGATGGTCATCTTGTCCGACACCGCACCGAAGACAGTCGGCGCGATGAAATTGCCGCCGTCGTAGGGCCCGCCGGTCAGTCGCGAGCCGCCCGCCATCAGTTCCGCGCCTTCGTCGCGGCCGGCCTTGATATAGCCCACCACCTTGCCGGCCTGCCTGGCATTGATGAGCGGGCCGATTTCGGTTTCCGCCTCGATGCCATGGCCGATGCGAAGCCTGCCGGCAAACTCGGCGACCCGGCGCACGAATTCGTCATGGATTTCGCGGGCCACGAAAAGCCGCGAACCGGCGATGCAGATCTGGCCCGAATGCACGAACACAGCCATCGCGGCGACCGGAACCGCCTTGTCGATGTCGGCATCGCGGCAGACGATGATCGGCGATTTGCCGCCGAGCTCCAGGGAAACGCGCTTGAGGTTGGTCACGCCCGCCCGCGCGATGGCCTGGCCGGTCAGCGTCGAGCCGGTGAAGACGATCTTGTTGACGTCGGGATGTTCAGCGAGCCGCGCCCCGGCCTCTGTCCCGGTGCCGGTGACGACGTTGACGACGCCGTCGGGAACGCCGGCCTCCTGCATCAGCCTGGCGATCAGCAGCGGCGTCAACGAAGCATCCTCCGAGGGCTTCAGCACGATGGTGCAGCCGGTGGCGAGCGCCGGCGCGATCTTCCAGATCGACGCCGCAGTCGGAGCGTTCCAGGGGATGATCGCGCCGACAACGCCTACCGGCTCGCGCCTTGTGAACGAGACGATCTCGCCGGGGATCGAATTGTCTATGGATTCGCCATGCAGCGCGGTCGCCATGCCCGCATAGAAGCGCAGCATGCCGATGACGCGCCGCCGGTTGGCTAGCGTGCGCGTGATCGGCAGTCCCATGTCGAGAGTGTCGGAAACGCTGAGTTCTTCCCAATGGGTCTCGAAGAGATCGGCGATGCGCAGAAGCACGCACTGCCGCTCGTAGGGCGAGAATTTTGACCACGGCCCTTCGAAGGCCGTGCGCGCAGCGGCCACCGCCGCATCGATGTCGGCCGCCGAGCCACGCGGCACCGTGGCCAGCACTTCGCCAGTCGCCGGGTTGAGCGCCTGCATCTCCTGGCCGGATTGTGCCGGAACCCACTTGCCGCCGACGAACATCGGCCGGAATTCGCCATGGTAGAGCGCCGTGGCCTTCGCCCGCGGGTCGAAATTCAGCGTCATCTCTTCCTCCTCACAATTCCGTGGCGACTATGACTCCCACGCCGGTCGACCTCAAACAAGGAAAGCTAAAAGGGCGTTCAGATAATCGGACTGTGCAATGCACGCGACTTCCCCGATGGTGCCGGCAACGGAGGAACAGATATGAGACTTGCTGGCAAGGTCGCTATCGTCACGGGCGGCGGTTCGGGATTTGGCGAAGGCATCGTCAGGAAATTCGTCACCGAAGGTGCGCTGGTCGTGTTGATGGACCGTGATGAGGCCGCCGCGGCCCGCGTTGCTGCCGAAGCCGGCGAAAATGTGCGGCCAATCACTGGCGACGTCTCGACACTCGGAAGCTTCGAAGCGGCGGCAGACCTGGCCCGCTCGGCCTTTGGCGGTCTCGACATACTGGTCAACAATGCCGGCGTGGCCCAGCCGCCCTTGGCGCTCGAGACAATGGACGAAGAGATGTTCGACCGGATCGCCAACGTCAACATGCGATCCATCTACAATGGCGCCCGTGCGGTCGTTGCGCATTTCAAATCCATCAAATCAGGCGCCATCCTCAACGTCGCCTCCACCGGCGGCGTCTCGCCGCGCCCGAATTTGACGTGGTACAATGCTTCCAAAGGCTGGGCGATTGCCGCCACCCGGGCCATGGCCGTGGAACTCGCCCCCTTCGGCATCCGCGTCAACGCCATCAACCCGGTTGCCGGCGACACGCCACTTCTGTCCACTTTCATCGGCTCCGGCGAGGAGAACCGCGCCCGCGTCGTCGCCACCATTCCGATCGGCAGGCTGTCTACGCCGGCGGACATGGGCAATGCCGCGGCATTCCTGTGCTCCGACGAGGCCAGCATGATCACCGGCGTCGACCTCAACGTCGATGGCGGCAAGTGCATCTGAGCGTTAGACCATTTGGGAGTTGGCGATGAAGCCTGTCTACGAAATCGCCGTGGTGCATGGCGACGGCATCGGCCCGGAAGTCTGCGCCGCAGCGGTTCAAGTGGTAAAAGCAGCGCTCGGTCCCGGCAGCCCCTTGCACTTCAGCGAATACCCGGCCGGAGCCGAGCATTTCCTGAAGACCGGCCAGAGCTTTCCCGAGCCGACCTTCCAGGCCTGCCGCGAGGCGGACGCCATCCTGCATGGTGCGGGCGGCTTGCCGGGCGTCATCCATGCCGATGGGACCGAAGCAGGCCTGGATTTCACGCTGAGGCTGCGCTTCGAACTCGATCTCTATGCCAATATCCGCCCCGTCAGGCTTTTCGAGGGCGTGCCGAGCCCGTTGAGCGGAGTGAAGGCCGGCGATATCGACTACATCATCTTGCGCGAGAACAGCGAAGGGCTTTACGCCGCGCGGGGATCGGGCGCGCTGTTGCGCGGCGAAGTGGCGGTCGACACGCTGGTGCAGACCCGCTCCGGCATCGAGCGTATCGCACGCAAGGCCTTCGAACTGGCGCGCCAGTCGGGCGGCGCGCCCCGTGACGGCGTGCGCCGGGTGACCTGCTGCGACAAGGCCAACGTGCTGCGCAGCTATGCCTTCTTTCGCTCCGTCTTCGACGAAGTGGCGAAGGACTATCCCGATATCGCGACCGAGCACGCGCTGGTCGACGCCATGGCGATGCATCTCGTGGTGAAACCGGGCCATTTCAACGTCATCGTCAGCGAGAACATGTTCGGCGACATCCTGTCCGACCTCGCCGCCGCGACGGTGGGCGGGATGGGCATGGCGCCTTCAGCCGAGATCGGCGCGGCCAACGGCTTCTTCCAGGCCGCGCACGGCTCGGCGCCCGACATTGCCGGCCAGGGTATCGCCAATCCGTATGGGACGATCCTGTCGGCAGCCTCGATGCTCGACTGGCTCGGCCACAAGCATGGCGACGAGAGACTCAACCAGGCCGCAGCGCGCATCCGTCGCGTGACCGAGGACTGCCTGGCCAACGGGCTTCTGAGCGCCGATCTGAAAGGCAGGGCGTCGACCAGCGAGATAACCCGTTCGGTCTGCGACCGGCTCGCTGCCGGGCGCGACTGATATGACCAAGCCAAGGATAAATCTTGTTGGACCTGGCAAGGTCGGCCAGACGCTCATGCGCCGGATATTCATCGCCGGCCGGCACAGGGTCCAGACCTGAGATGGGCGCTCTCGATCGCCAGGTTTCGGTCGAGGACTTTCGCACGCTTGCCCGTCGTCGTCTGCCGAAATCCGTCTTCGAATTCATCGATGGCGGGGCGGGGCAAGAACTCACCCTCAAAGCCAATCGAAGCGATTTCGAAAAGATCAGAATTTTGCCGCGCGTGCTTACCGATGTTTCGCATCCGAACGTTTCCACGACGCTCTGGTCCGAGACCTTGCCAACACCGCTGGTGATCAGCCCGATGGGCTCCTGCGCGCTGGTCAGGCCCGGAGCCGACATTGCCATCGCGAGGGCGGCAACCGCTCGCAGCATCCCCTACACGCTCTCCACCATGGCCACGGCCAGCATCGAAGGCATGGCGCGAGCCGTACAGGGGCCGCTGTGGTTCCAGCTTTATGTGCTCAAGGATTTCGACTTCAATCGCCAGTTGGTGAGGCGAGCGGAAGAATTTGGCTATTCGACGCTGGTGGTGACCGTTGATCTGCAAGCCGGTGGCAAGCGCGAAAAGGATCTTAGGAACGGCATATCTATCCCACTGCGGCCTTCGGCCCGGCATCTCTGGGAAGGCATGCTTCATCCTGGCTGGTCGCTGCGCCTGCTGCGCGGCGGTCTGCCCCAGTTCGAGAACGTCCGCGGCTATCTCGGTGACAACAGCGCCGGCCTGACGATCGCCGCGCGTGTTGGCGGCAGCCTCCATGCAGGTTTCGACTGGGACGATTTCCGCCAGATCCGCGACTGGTGGAAAGGCCGGCTGCTGGTCAAGGGCGTCCTGCACCCGGGCGATGCGTCGCGACTGGTGGCGGCTGGTGCCGATGGCATCTGGGTGTCCAACCATGGAGGCCGCCAGCTCGACGGTGCTGTATCGAGCATCGATGCCCTGCCCGCTATCCGTCAGGCACTTGGCGCCCAAATCCCGATCCTCATCGATTCCGGTATCCGCACGGGCACGGACATCGTCAAGGCCAAGGCACGCGGCGCCACCGTCGCGGCGATCGGCCGGGCCGCCCTGTTCGGCGCCGTGGCTGGCGAGCCCGGCGTGGCCAAGGCACTGGATATCATCCTGGACGAAGTGGTGACTTGCCTCAGGCTCTGCGGGATCCCCCGTTTTCAGGAAGCGGGATCAGAAATGATAGCATAGCGCCAAGACGAGTGCTCACGCTTGGTCAAGAGGTACAGAAAACCCCCGCTCGTCCAATATTCTTCCTCATCATGCCAAGGTTTTGCTATCGCGGTTGTGCAAGCGGCTGCGGGCGGCCGACCAATTGCCGCCCTCACACGCCGCTCCTTCCCAAGCCCAGCGGCCGCCTGTCAGAGAGCACTTGTTTGATGCACACCCGCTAGCGGCGGTCGTGATTAAATTCGAGAGGCTGCGCAGTCGGATAGGCAGACTAAGGTCGGCCGCCCGGTGCTGTTTTCGGTTCCATCCACCCGTTCTTCAGAATGTCGCGAAGCACGTTGCGGATGTCTTCGCCCGCTGCCGTTGCGCCGCTCGCCCAAGCGATCGCCAGTGCCCCGAAAAAGATGTCGCGCCCGGTCATCGTCCGTCGTGCAAGCCCTTCGTCCTGTGCAGCCATCAGGATTCGCTCCGTCGTCGCGATGACAGCATGGCAGGTCGGCGTCAGCGGGGATTCTACTCGGCAAGCCGCCCGTAACGGTTCAGGCAAGCCCTCATAAGCCAGCATCCAGTCGCCGAGAGCTTCAACCCAGAGTTCGAGTGCGCGGCCTGCATCGCTCTCCCCGGCTTCGATTTCAACGCGACGATGGTCGAGGCCTTCATAATGAAGAACTAACAGCGCAGCCAGCAGGGCGTCTTTGTTTGGAAAATGGCGGTAGAGCGTCCCTGCTCCCACGCCCGCCAGCTTCGCAATAGAATCCATCGAAACGTCAACACTATCGTTGCCGAACGCTTGTCGCGCCACCTCGAGAATGTGCGCCCGATTATGCTGCGCGTCCCTGCGCAGGGCTGACGCGACCGAAAATTGCGACATTACTGACCTTGAACCCTTGAAGACCGGAGATACTCTCCGTATCTAAAAGCCGAATCGGAGAGAGTCTCCATATAGCCCCCGGTCGACTATTCTAACAGGTCGGCATCAGCGAGCGAAACGAGGACACGATGATCAGGCAGATGATACCGGCATGCATCCGGGCAACGAGCACCGCAACCTGCCTGGCGCCTGGCGCGCACCGTCAGTAGATGCCGCGAGCTATACGAGTTTCGAGGCGGGCTGCTCCGTCGGCAGCACCGCCCTGCGCGACCCTCTGGATGTCCGCTCAATACGGAATAGATCAGCGCACCATGCGCTGAGCTCATAATCACAATTATCTGGAAGGAAATCGGCATGAAGATCGGCATTATCGGCGCGGGAAATATCGGCACCACCCTTGCACGAAAGCTGTCAGCCGCCGGACACGCGGTGAAGCTGGCGGGCTCGAAGGGGCCTGAGGACATCGGCGAGAAAGCGACGGAGGTTGGTGCGCTCCCGGTTGCCGCGCACGAAGCAGCCAGGGATGTCGAGGCGATCGTTCTATCGATCCCATTTGCGAAGATCCCCGATGTCGCCGGCCTCTTTGCCGATGTACCAGCCAACGTGGTCGTGATCGACACCTCCAATTATTATCCCATGCGCGACGGGAATATCGCGGAGGTTGACGATGGGAAGCCGGAAAGCGTGTGGTCCAGCGAACAACTCGGCCGGCCAGTGGTCAAGGCATTCAATGCAGTCCTCGCCCAAACGCTCGCAGAAAGTGGCGCAGCGGCCGGAATGACCGGACGCATCGCGATCCCCGTCGCAGGCGATGATGTGCATGCCAAAGCGATCGCAAGCGAACTGGTGAACGAGACCGGTTTCGACGCACTTGATGCCGGCGATCTCGCGAATTCCTGGCGCCAGCAACCGGGCACGCCCGCCTACTGCACGGAACTGACGTTGCCTGATCTTCAGGATGCGCTGTCCACGGCGGAAAAGGCGCGCGCACCCGGAATTCGCGACGCGCTGATCAAGGGCTTCATGGAGGCGACGCCTCCCCTCCGCCACGAGCAGATCGTAGCCCGCAACCGTGAAGTCACCGCCCGCCGATGAGAAACTTCTCCGGTTCCGGTCCGAGGTGACCAATAAGACTGTCCAAGAATTCCTTCTGTTTGTCGGGAGCAACCTGAGGGACGACGATGACGAGGTAATTTGCGACAAAGGTGAAATCCCCCTTGAGGATGCGAGGCATCAGCTCCTGAGCGCGGCATGCTCCGCTGCTCAACCAGCGAGCCTGAGCCATAGCGCCTGACTGGCGGCAGGAGATTAGCCGCCGCCGCCCATGGTTACGGACATAAAGGCCCGGAAGGCCGCAGCCGCCGGTTCGATTGATCTGTCACGCGACCAGGCAAGGCCAACGTCCATAGTGGGGATGGGCTCGACAAGCCCGCGCACTTCGATGCGCTGCCCCTCCAAGGACCAGGGGCGGTAAACCATGTCGGACAGGACAGTGACCCCCATGCCGGCAGCCACGAGCGACCGCACGGCCTCGACCGAACTGGTGGTAAGGACGGCGCGGAGCGAAAGGCCCGCGGCATCCCAGTAACGGGCGGCCGTCGTGCGTGCCTCGTCAACCGTCAGCATGACATAATCTTCCGCCGCCACATCGGCGAGGCTGATCTCCTGCCGCGCGAGCAGATGATGATCAGCCGAAAGCCAGAGCCGGCGGTTCGACCGCATCAAGACCTCCTGCGCCAACTCCTTGGTGTGCTCCAGGTTGGACACCAGCATCACGGCCATGTCGATGTCCCCGCACATCAAGCCGCTTTCGAGAGCGTCTCGGGGCAATTCCAGCACCTCGACCTCGATCTCGGGATAGGTCTTTCGAAAGCGCGCGTAGTGGCGCGACATGTAGTAGCCGACGACCGTGTAGGTCATGCCCAGCCGCAGCTTGCCCGCCAGGCCTTTCCTATCGCGCAACGGGCTTCGGACGGCGGCAGCGACGGCCCCGGTGATAACACGCGCATGTTCAAGAAACCGCGCGCCCTCCATCGTCAGTCTTACGCCAGCGTGGTTACGCTCCAAAAGCCGTACGCCCAGGTCAGCCTCGAGCGTCTTTATCGCCGCAGTGACCGCCGATTGCGAGATGTTGAGTTCCACCGCGGCATGACTGACCTGTCCGCTCTCGGCGGTCGCGATAAAATAATCCAGCTGTTTCAAGGTGATGGTCATGGTGCGCCCTGGCCCAGAACCATTATCTGTTTTTTTGATATGACAATCAATAAACTACTATTTCACAAATGCCCTCGCATGCGCAAAAAATGCTGCAACGCCGCAAAGACGGCAGCTTCGAGGGGTAACAATGCGATGGCGGTGACGCTAAACTGCGACATGGGCGAAAGCTTTGGCCTCTACAAGGTTGGCGATGATATGGGCATGATGCCCATCATCGACGTTGCCAATGTCGCCTGTGGTTTTCACGCTTCCGATCCGGATCACATGCACGCCGCCGTCCGCAGCGCCAAGGCGAGTGGCGTAAAGATCGGCGCCCATCCAGGCTTGCCCGACATTCAGGGTTTCGGCCGGCGCGAGATGCGGATGACCCGCGAAGAAGTCAGGAACACCATCATTTACCAGGTGGGAGCGCTTGCCGGCTTCCTCAAGGCCGAGGGTGTGGAACTCCACCACATCAAGCCGCATGGCAGCCTCTACTTCATGGCCATGCAGCAGGAGGCAATAGCCCATGGCGTGTGCGACGCGGCAGAGATTTTCGGCGTACCCCTCTTCGGCATGACGGGCACCCTGCATGAGAAGATCTATCAAGAGCGCGGTATCCCATTTGTCGCTGAGTTCTATGCCGATCTCGACTACGATGCCTCCGGCAAGCTGATCTTGACACGCGTTCATGACGCCAAGGACCCCGCAGAGATGGCCGAGCGGTGCGTACGCGCCATCAGGGAGGGCGAGGGCACGGCAGAGGACGGCAGTTTCTTCCCTGTACGCTGCGAAACCATCTGCGTGCATTCCGATACGCCGAACGCCATCGAAATAGCCCGGGCCGTGCGCACCGCAATCGCCCCCTGGCACTGAACTCGACCGAACCCGCCCGCGCGGGCGGTTCCAGATTAGTCTGTCCGCAGTTTTCCGGAGCTTTTTATGGCCCAGATTCTTTCACCTCTTCCCGGCACTTTTTATCGCAGCGCTTCGCCAGACCAGCCGCCATACAAGGCGGATGGCGACGCGGTGTCCGCCGGAGACGTAATCGGTCTCATCGAAGTGATGAAGTCGTTCCACGAAGTGAGGGCCGAGACGGCCGGTACGAACATCCGCTTCATTGCCGACAATGAGGACCCCATCATGGCCGGCGCACCTATTGCGGATCTCGACTGATGCTGAAAAAGCTTCTGGTTGCCAACCGGGGCGAGATAGCGGTCAGGATCATCCGGGCCGCGCAAGATCTGGGGATCGCCACCGTGGCGGTGTATTCGGCCGCAGACGCCGAGTCGCTCCACGTCCAGCTTGCGGATGAAGCGGTCAACATCGGCCCACCAGCTGCAAAGAAGTCCTATCTCAATGTCGAAGCAATTCTGAAGGCTGCCCGCGACACCGGTTGCGACAGTGTTCATCCAGGCTATGGGTTCCTTGCCGAGAATGCCGCGTTTTCCGACGCGGTCACAGGCGCTGCATTGGTCTTCGTCGGCCCGTCGGGAGATGCGATCCGGATGATGGGAGACAAGGTCTCGGCGCGATCGGCCGCTGCCGCTGCAGGTGTCCCCGTCGTGCCAGGCTCGGCTGGCCGGGTCGAGGGCCTCGAGGCTGGCCACGAGGTGCTGACCGCAACCGGTTTTCCGGTGATGATCAAGGCGGCGGCAGGCGGCGGCGGGCGGGGCATCCGCATCGCGAACTCGCTTGCCGAGTTCGAACAAGCCTTTCCTCAGGCCGAAGCAGAAGCCCTCGCCGCCTTTGGCGATGGTGGTCTCTACATGGAAAAGGTGATCGGCAAGGCCCGCCATATCGAGGTGCAGGTGCTGGCAGACGGAAGCGATGCCATCCACTGCTACGAGCGGGAGTGCTCGCTGCAGCGGCGACGCCAGAAGGTTTGGGAGGAGGCGCCGTCGCGCGCACTTTCAGACAGGCTGCGCGAAGAGCTCTGCGCTTCAGCGGTCGCCTTGGCCAAGGCGGTCAAATACTCTGGTGCCGGCACGGTAGAGTATCTTTACGACGATGAAGCAGACCGCTTTTACTTCATCGAGATGAACACCCGTATCCAGGTCGAGCACCCGGTCACCGAAGCGATCACCGGCATCGACCTCGTTGCGGAGATGCTTCGCATCGCCGGCGGCGAGAAGCTGCGGATCCGGCAAAGCGATGTCTCCGTCAAAGGGCATGCGATCGAAGTCCGGCTCAATGCCGAAGACCCGGCGAAGGAGTTCGCTCCATTCCCCGGGCAGGTGGCCGAGCTTCGCATTCCCGGCGGTCCGGGCGTACGCTTCGATTCGATGCTCTATCAAGGCTATCAGGTGCCGCCCTTTTATGACTCGCTGCTTGCCAAGCTGATCGTGCATGCAGAGACGCGCGAGGCGGCGATAGTGCGCCTGATCCGCGCGCTCAACGAGTTGAAGATCGGCGGGCTCAAGACCACCAAGCCGCTGTTTCTTGCGCTGGCCGCCGATCCGGCGATGCGGGCAGGAGACGTGCATACCCGCTGGCTGGAAGGCTGGCTCATCGAAAACGCCGCAGCATTGGCGGGTTAAGGAGGACCGATGTCGATACGATTCAACTTCGGCGGTGACGAACATATCTTCGGCGAGGTGTCCGAAGAAATGTCGCTCACCTCCTTCTTTACCGGCCTTTCGATGACCAATGCGGTGCGTACGGCAGGCATCCGAGGCGTCACCGAGATCTGCCCAGCCAACGCCAGCTTCCAGATTCGCTTCAACCCCGACATCGTCAAGCCGCAGGATTTGCTCAGCGAACTGAAGTCGATGGAAGAGGCGGCCTCGAAGTCGGACCCGGTGCTGAAGACCCGGATCATCGAACTGCCGGTTTATTTCCAGGATCCATGGACGCGTGAAACCTGCTTGCGCTTCCGCGAGCGCCACCAGGACCCCTCCTCAACCGATCTTGAATATTCGGCACGCATCAACGGCTACGCCACGGTGGAAGAGTTTATCGAGGCCTATTCCGGCCAGCCCTGGTTCGTATCGATGGTCGGCTTCGTCGCCGGACTGCCCTTCCTGTACCAGATGGTTGAGCGCAAGAAACAGATTCAGGCGCCGAAATACTTGCGTCCACGCACCGATACTCCCAAGCTCACCATTGGCCATGGCGGCTGCTTTGCAGCGATCTATTCGGTACGCGGCGCTGGCGGCTACCAGATGTATGGCATAACCCCGGCCCCGATCTACGACCCGACCAGGAAGGTGCGCTACCTCGCCGATGACATGTGCCTGTTCAAGCCAGGCGACATCGTCAAGTTCAAGGCCATTGGCCGCGATGACTACGACGCCACGCTTGAGGAAATCGAAGCCAATCGGTGGCAGCCGACGGTTCGCGAGTGCACCTTCAGCCTGAAGGATTTCAACAGCGACATTTACGGCACCAATGCAAAGCTGATGGAGCTTATCAATGGCCGTTAAGGTAATCTCTCCCGGCCTCTCCACTTCCGTGCAGGACCTTGGCCGACCCGGCCACTATCATGTCGGCATTCCAGAAGGCGGCGGCATGGACCGCTTTGCGACACGCATCGCAAACCTGCTTGTCGGCAACGATCCGGGTGCCGCGGTGCTCGAAGCCACTTTCATGGGTCCCGAACTCGAATTCACCCAATCCGCGGTCGTCGCCGTCACAGGTGGAGAGCTCCCACCCAAACTCAATGGCGAGGAACGGTCGACGTGGGAAAGTTTTCCGGTGAAGGCCGGTGACCGGCTTTCCTTCGGCTTCCTCAAGAGCGGCGCGCGCGCTTATCTGGCCGTCTCCGGCGGCATCGACGTACCCGTGGTTCTCGGTTCGCGCTCGACTTACATTCTGGGCGCACTCGGCGGCCATCAGGGCCGCACGCTGAAGGCGGGCGATGAGCTTCCCCTCGGCGAAGGTTCCGGCAAAGCCGGTCTTTCACTGCCTGCAAATCTGCGCCGCGCGCGCAATAGCCCGGCGGAACTCAGAATGCTTCCCGGCATATACTGGCATCGGATCACTGAGGCTGCCGGCAATCGGTTCTTTGAGGAAACCTGGAAGGTCGCGCCCGAAGCCGACCGTATCGGCTATCGCTTCCGCGGCGGGACGCCGCTGGAATTCGTCGAGCGCGAGCAGCCTTTCGGTGCGGGCTCCGACCCCTCGAACATCGTCGATGCCTGCTATCCCTACGGATCTGTCCAAGTGCCGAGTGGCACGGAGCCGATCGTTCTTCACCGGGACGCGGTTTCGGGTGGCGGGTATATGATGCTGGGCGTGGTGATATCGGCCGACATGGACCTTATCGCCCAACTCCAGCCGCACACCCCGGCGCGCTTCGTTCCGGTGACGCTGGAAGACGCGCTTGCCGCGCGAACCGAACAGCGCGGCGCGCTGGCGCGCGCTGAAGGGCATCTGGCCGGCTGACGTCAGCCGGGAATGCCGGCGGAGGAGCCGGAGGCGAGGAGATCGGCCGGCCAAAACCGACCGCGCGTGGCGGAAGACAAAATCCGGTGCGCGAAACGACAAGACGACGCCGGGCAACGGCGTGAATTTGGCACCCGAGCAGTCCGCTAGAGACCGCCGGAACCGACAGGGGAAGACATTTGCAACGTGGCTGGCCGCAAGGCCGGATGCTTCGCGCCTTTCCGTCGGTAGAAAGAAGGAAAGGGTCATGAGTCATCTGAGCGCGGAGAACGTCTCGGTATCGTTTGCGGGGCTGAAGGCCCTGTCATCGGTAGACCTCCAAATTACGCCCGGCCGCATCAGTGGCCTCATCGGCCCGAATGGCGCTGGCAAGACCACGCTCGTCAACGTGCTGACCGGCTTCCAGGCACCGACGGAAGGCACCATCAAGCTCGACGGGGAAGCACTCACGGGTCTCAAGCCGCATCAGGTCCGGCGGCGCGGCATTGCCCGCACCTTTCAGGGTGGGCGGCTCTTCCGCGACCTGCCTGTGCTGGACAATTTGGAGGTAACGGGCGTTGGCCTGGGAATGAGCCGGCGCGCTGCCATCGCCGAAGCGGAAGCGATGCTCGACTGGATAGGCATCGGTGCGCTGGGTACCCGCATCGCCGGAACGTTGCCATACACGGACGAGCGCCGCGTCGCCATTGGCCGCGCCTTGATGGGACGGCCCGCATACATCCTGCTCGACGAGCCCGCGGCTGGCATGAGCGCACTGGAGGCGCGGGAGCTTTCCGCCCTGATAAGACACATCGCCAGCGATCTCGGCTGTGGTGTCCTGCTCATCGAGCACAATGTCGGGCTGGTGCTCGGCCTTTGCCAGCATATCGTCGTGCTCGATTCCGGAGCGATCATCGAGGAAGGACCGCCTGCCGCGATCCGCGACAGCGAGAAGGTGCGCCACGCCTATATGGGCACGGCCGCGAACACCGACCTGCCTGTGCTGGAGGCGATGGAATGAGCCTGCTCGCCCTTTCCGATATCACCATCCGCTACAGCCGTCTCACGGCGGTCCGCAATGTCTCCTTCTCCATGGACGAGGGAGAAATCCTGTTCATCACCGGCCCGAACGGAGCCGGGAAGTCTTCGCTGCTGCGCGCGATTGCCGGTGTTACGCCGGTGGCGGGCGGCCGGATCGACCTTGCTGGTCATGAGATCACCGGCCAGGCGCCGGAGAACATCGCCCGGCTCGGATTCTCCATGGTGCCGGAGGGGCGCGATGTCTTCGGCTCGCTGACGACCGAAGAGAACCTTCTGGTCGGAACCGGCATGCATGCCCGCGAACGCGGCTGGCGCAGCCGAGCGGCCGACGAACTCGAAGCCGTCTACGCAACCTTCCCGATGCTGAAAGAGAGGCGGCACGGGCAGGCGGGATTGCTGTCCGGCGGGCAGCAGCAAATGCTGGTCATCGGCCGCGCGCTGATGACCAATCCGCGGCTTGTAGCCATCGACGAGCCTTCACTGGGCCTCGCCCCCAACATCAACGACCAGGTCTACGAGCGGCTGATCGCGCTGCGTGCGCAGCGCCAGCTCACGCTCCTGATCGTTGAGCAGAGCTCGGCCCGGGCGATGATGGTGGGCGGGCGGATGATCCTGATGCGTGGCGGACAGATCGTGCTCGATGGCGACGCGCGGACGCTCGGCAATGGCGAGGCGATCCAGGCTGCCTATTTCGGCTACGAGGACAATTGAGATGCTTCAGATCCTGTTCGACGCACTCTCGCTTGGTTCGCTCTATGCGCTCGGGGCGCTCGGCATTGCCCTCATCTTCGGCGTCATGCGGCTCGTGAACTTCGCGCATGGCGACGTCATCGCCTTCTGCGTCTTCGCCCTGTTATGGCCGTCTACGGACGCAATGGCCATCGTCTTCGCCGGCCAATTGCCGTGGTACCTGCTGTTGCCATTCGTGCTCCTCTGCGGGGCCGGGCTGTCGGTGCTGTGCGAAATCGTCGTCTTCAGGCGGTTCCGTCAGGCAAATCCGGCAACCATGATGATCGCCTCCTTCGCGCTCGGTTTCGTCATTCGCTACTTCCTGCTCATGCTTTTCTCCAGTCGGCCGAAATCGATCTCGCTGCTGCCCGAACTGTCCCAGCCGGTGGAGATCCTTGGTGCCAGGCTTCCCCTCCTCCAGCTCATAACGATCGTGGCCACGATGGTCATCCTGATCGGCCTGACACTGTTCCTGCGTCAAACCCGCTTCGGCCTGGAGATGCGGGCGGCGGCCGAGAACTTCTCGATGGCCCGAATGCTGGGTGTGCGTGCGAACCGGGTTATCATGGGCGCGTTCGCCCTCTCCGGCGCGTTGGCCGCCGCCATTGCACTGATCTTTGGCGCCCAGACAGGCACGCTGGACATCCAGATGGGCGCCTCGATCATGTTGATGGCCTTCATCGCCACCGTCATTGGCGGCCTCGGCAGCCTCGGGGGAGCCGTGCTCGCCGGCTTCCTGCTGGGTGCCGCCTCGGTGATCATGCAAGTCATGCTGCCCATCGACGCCCGGCCATTCCGCGATGCCTTTGTCTATGGAGCGGTCATCCTCGTCCTCCTCTTCCGCCCACAGGGTCTTATTGCCGCGCGCGGCACCAAGGAAAGGATCTGATTTCATGGGTGTCGCCGCCTCCCTCACCAACTCTACCGCTGCCGGTGCCCCGGCTGCCGAGCGAAAGCCCGCCCGCTTCGCGCTTGCCCGCCGCACAATCCTGACACCGGTCCTGCTTTCTCTGCTGCTGCTGGCCATCGCGCTGATCACGGTGATGACCGGATCGCGGCCCTTCAACCAGACGGTGATCGACGTGTTCGTCCGTGTCATCCTCGTCGTGGGCCTATACATCTTTATCGGGAATTCGGGCGTTCTCAGCTTCGGGCATATCGGCTTCACCTGCCTTGGCGCCTACGCGGCCGCGTGGCTCACCATCAATCCGATGATGAAACGCGGTTCGCTGCCGGGACTGCCCGAATGGCTGCTGGCGACCCGATTGCCGTACTGGCAATCGGCTACGCTGGCAGCATTGTTCGCCGCCCTCGCCGCTCTCATCTTCGGGCGGGTGCTGATGCGATTATCGGGCATCGCGGCTTCGATCGCGACCTTCGCGATGCTCGCCATGATCAACACAATTTATTCCAACTGGGAGAGCGTGACCGGAGCGACCTCATCGGTCGTCGGCATTCCGATCGTACGCGTGATCTGGCCGTATCTCATCGGCGCCGTGGTCGCGATCTTCATCGCCTGGGCGCACGCGATCTCCCGGTCCGGCCTGGCCCTTCGTGCTGCCCGCGACGAGCCCACCGCCGCCGCGGCTTCCGGTATCGACATTCCCAGGGAAAGATTGGTGGCATTCGTCATATCAGGCGCGGTGATGGGGCTGGGCGGTGCGCTCATGGCTCATTCCATCGGCGTGGTCACACCCGACACATTCTATCTCGGTCTCACCTTCATCACCCTTTCCATGCTCGTTGTCGGCGGCATGGGCAGCCTGTCGGGGGGTGTGGTGGGTGTCGTCCTGCTGTCCGCCCTCATCCAGGCGCTGCGCTGGCTGGAGGCAGGCGTATCGCTCGGCGAGTCCACTTTCGCCCTCCCGAAAGGGGTTCAGGAAATAGCCCTCGGCGTCATCATGATCGTGATCCTCGCGCTTCGCCCATCCGGACTCATGGGCAACCGCGAGATCACCTTACCCCGCAGCAGTCGCAACAAGTGACCGGCGGCACAAGCCCGACCGGAAAACAAAAAGGAGACGTGCATGACATACAAAATGAGAATTGTCGCAACCGCTCTGGCCTCGATGTCCATCGCATACCCGGCCCTGGCCGATGACAAGACCATCGTCATCGGCTTCGCCACTGCGGAGTCGGGCTTCATGGAAGCCTATGACAAGCCTGCGCAGGAGGCGGCCTTGATCCGCATCGACGAGATCAATGCGGCTGGCGGTCTGCTTGGAAAGCAGATCAAGGTCGTCAAGGCCGACACCAAGTCCGACCGGGCCGAAGGCGCCAAGGCGGGCCTCTCCGTGCTCGACCAGGGCGCGGATCTCGTGGTCGTCTCGTGCGACTACGACTTCGGATCGCCGGCTGCGCTCGCGGCCGAGGACGCGGGCCGTATCTCCTTCTTCCTGTGCGCGGAATCGGTCAAGGCCGGTATCCAGGGTGTCGGCCCGCACAGCTTCTCCGCGTCGGTGCTGGCGCCCGTGCAGGGCGCGACCATGGCCGAGTGGGCATTCAAGGAAAAAGGCGCAAAGGACTTCTACCGTCTGCTCGATACCTGGACGGCCTACAACAAGGGCATCTGCGACGGCTTCGACTGGATGATGCCGAAGCTCGAAGCCCAGGGCGCGAAGCTTGTCGGTGAAGACACCTTCAAAAACGAGGACGCCTCCATCGCCGCGCAGATCACCCGCATCAAGTCTCTGCCGAAGGAGCCGGATGCGATCATGCTTTGCACGATGATGCCGGGCGCTGTCTCGGCCATCAAGCAGCTTCGTGCCGCGGGCATCAACTCCATGATCCTGAATGGCTCGGGCGTCGACGGTAGTTATTGGCTATCCGCTGTGCCCGATCTGACGAACTTCTACGTCCCCGTTCAGGGATCGATCTATGGCGACGATCCCAATCCGGAAGTGCTGAAGTTCAATGCCACCTACAAGGCGAAGACAGGCGCCGATCCCTCGAGCCAGTATGTCTTTCCGGGTTACGTCATGGTCGACGTCTGGGCCAAGGCGGTGGAGCGTGCAGGCACGACCGATGCCGACGCCGTCGTCGCGGAACTGGAGAAGATGAAGAACGAGCCGACGCTGTTCGGGCCTCGTACCTTCACGCCGGAACTGCATCACCAGAACCAGACGCGGTACCTGATCGTCGAGACCAAGGCCGGCAAGCCGGGTGTTGTAGGCAACTGGACGATTTCCGAGCCGGTACCGATGGAAGCCTTGCTCAAGTAAGAAGATGGGCCGGGTAAGCCCGGCCCTTTCATCTTTTGAGGATCTTGCCTTTGGACAAAAAACGAGGGCGGCCCGCTTGGACCGCCCTCGTTGCCCGATGAATTCAGATTTTCGCTACCCTCGCGCTTTGCGGTAGGAATCCTTGAGCGCTATGAGCTCCCCCGAGAAAGCGAAGATATCGCAGCCGTCGACTTCGATTTGCTGCCCCGCTGCCGTGGTGCCGACGAAGCGCCATGATGAAAGCCCGGTGTCGCCCGTCACGACGTGCCGTCCTCTGGTCCACGCGGCCTTCGGGAAAGCATCGAACAGCGCTGCATAGGCGGCGCGCACGGCGTCACGCCCCATATGCTTGCGCCCTTCGGCATCGGGTCCAGCCGAGCCGTGGAAAGCGCAATTCTCAGCCATGCAGTCCATCAGCGCGCCCACGTCGCGGGCGTTCCAGGCTGCGAGGAACCGGTCGAGCACGGCGAGCCGCCTGGCTGCGAGGTCGCCGGCCTCAACGACCTCGACCTCCAGAAAGGCGAGCGGCGCATCGCCGGCATTGATGACGTTGTGGGCCACACCCGTCCGCCGCGAATAGGGCACCCCTTGAGTGAGGGCGGCTTGCGACTGCGCGCCGTCCGGGCCTTCGAGACCGAGCTTGCCGTCCGTAAGCGGCACGATGACGTAGTCATGGCCATGGATATGCCAGCCGGTCTCGGCCCCGGCGGCAAAGCGCCATTCGGTGACCCGAAAGCGTTCGTCGTCGATATGGACGACCGGTTCGGCTTTCATGCGGGTCATTCGAGTCCCTCCTTGGCAACCGCACCGGTCAGGCGCTCAAGCGTCCGGCCCATGCGCGTCATGATTTCTTTCACATCGTCTTCTGTCGAGATCATCGGCGGGCAGAGCGCGAGCTGATCGCCGATGGCGCGGAAGATGAGGCCTTCCTCGTGGCCGATCCCTGCTGCGATACCCCCTGCGCGCCCAACCTTGGCGAAGGGGCGTTTCGTCGCCTTGTCTGCCACCAGCTCAACGGCGCCGATAAGACCGGTGCCCCGCGCTTCACCGACAAGCGGGTGATGGGCAAATGAGCGGATGCCGGCCTGGAACGACGTCTCGAGGCGGGCCGCGTTTCCGATCAGGTCCCGCTCCTCGAAGATGGCCAGGTTTTCGAGACCCACTGCCGTCGCGACCGGATGACCTGACGCCGTGAAGCCGTGGCCGAAATTGCCGATCGTGGCGGTGTTGTCGGCGATCGCCTGATAGATCGCATCGGAGAAAATGACGGCGGCAAGCGGCATATAAGACGACGTGATTTGCTTGGAGACCGTCATGATATCAGGCGTGAAGCCGTATTTCTGAGCGCCGAAGGGCGTACCAAGCCGCCCGAAACCACAGATCACCTCGTCCGCTATCAGAATGATATCATTTGCCCGGCAGATTTTCTCCACGCCTTCCCAGTACCCGACCGGCGGTGGCAGAACGCCGCCGGCTGCCATGAGCGGCTCTCCTATGAAGGCTGCGATGGTGTCAGCCCCTTCTTCGGCGATCACCGCTTCCAGCTCGGCGAGCAGGCGCGCCGTGAAGGCGGCTTCGTCTTCGCCTGCCATGCCGAAGCGATAGAAGTGCGGGCAGGTCAGGTGGCGAACGGGAATGGCCGGCAGATCGAAGTCGCGATGGTTGACCGGCAAGCCCGTCAGGCTGCCGGAGGCGACGGTGATGCCGTGATAGCCCTTGGTCCGTGCCAGGAATTTCTTCTTTTTTGGCCGGCCCAGCGCGTTGTTCATGAACCACATCATCTTGACGATGGTGTCGTTGGCTTCCGAGCCCGACGACGTGAAGAAGACACGCGTCAGGTTTTCCGGCGTCATCTCCACGAGTTTCTCCGCGAGCCGGATGGATGGCTCATGCGCCTTGGAGGAGAAGGTGTGGTAGTAGGGCAGCTTCAGCATTTGCTGATAGGCAGCGTCGGCCAACCGCTTTTCCGAAAAGCCGACGCCCACCGACCAGAGCCCGGCCAGCCCTTCGATGTATTCCTTGCCGCGTTCGTCATACACACGGATGCCGTCGCCGCGGCTGATGATCAGCGGCCCGGTTTCTTCGTGCTGACGCAGGTTGGTGTAGGGGTGCATGGTGGTGGCGATGTCGGCGGCGGCGAGAGAGTTGGAAAGCGCATCCATGGAAGTCCTCAGCGGCTTGGAGAAATGGTTCGGGCAGTGAGTTCGAGATAGTCCTCGAGTCCCCTGCGTGGAGCTTTCACGATTCGGGAGAATGAATCATGGCAGGCCGTTGGAATGAGTGTCGATGATCCGCCGCATCAGCGCGGCGACGTCGCGCGCATTCGGCGGATCGGAGTGGATGCAGACGGTGTCGAAGTCGACCGGGCGGATCGTGCCGTCTGTCGTGACGAGTTCGCCTCGAGTAAGCGCCCCTATCATGCGGTGCTCGGCAAGCGTCAGGTCGATGGCCGACTGGACGCGCGGGATGATCAGGCTGCCGCCGGGAGCGTAGGCAAGATCGGGAAAGAACTCGCCCACGAAGGCAACGCCGAGTTCGGCTGCCGCCGTCTCGTGACAGGTTCCCGCCATGCCGAAGAGAGGGACGCCGAACGGCTTGACCGCCGCGGCAATTGCCCGGGCAGTGTCGACGTCGTGCGCGGCCATGCCGTAAATGATGCCATGCGGCTTGACATGGCTGAGTTGCCCGCCCTCGGCGACCAGCATCCCTGTCAGAGCACCGATTTGATAGAGGAAGGCAGCTGTCAGTTCCTCCGGCTGAAGTCTCATTTCGCGCCGGCCGAACCCCTCACGATCGGGAAGGGAGGGATGCGCGCCGACCCGCTTGCCATGCGAAAGGGCGAGCCGCACGGTCTTCAGCATCGTCCATGGATCGGAGGCGTGGAAGCCGCAGGCGATGTTGGCGCAATCGATATGAGGCATGATGCCGGCATCGTCACCGAAGCGCCAGTTGCCGTAGCTTTCGCCCATGTCGCAGTTCAGGGTGACCATGGTTTACTTGCCTCAGCCCAGAGTGTTCAACGCCCAGCCGGGGGCGATGTGCGGGAATTCCGGCGGTGGTTCGCGCTCATGCAGCAGTCGAAGCACGCGTGGCGGCGTCACTGGCAGCTGCCGTACCGGCTTGCCGATGGCGCGTGCCACAGCGCAGCCGATTGCCGCGCCCACCGCCAGGATCGGGACCTCGCCCGCACCCTTGGCGCCTAGAGGCCCCATCGACGGCGCGCCCTCGTAAAGGTCGGCGGCGACCGGAACCACATCCTGCGCCAGCGGCAGGCGATAAGTCTCGAAATCGTCCTGCGCGATGCGTCCGTCGGCGGTGAGCGTCACCTCCTCGTGCAACGCATAGCCGAGCCCCTGTACCACGCCGCCCTGTATCTGGCCCAGGATGGCGCGCGGATTGAGCGCGCGGCCGACATCTTGAACTACGCGATAGGCCAGCACCTCGACATGGCCGGTGTCTGGATCAACCGCCACCTCGGCCTCGTGAACGACGAAGACGGGAATGTCGAGCGCATCGATGAAATGCCCCATCGCGCAGCCGGACATTGCCGGAGTGTTCCTGGCGGTAAAGGCTCCGCTTCCGGTGATCGGGCCGGTGGTTGCCTGCGCATGGGCGACGACAGCGGGGATCGACATGCCGGAACCGGGAAGTCCCGTGATCTCGACACGACCGTCCCGCAGCACCAGGTCTTCCGGTCGGGTCTGGAGCATCTCGCCGGCGGTCCGCAGCAGCTTCTCTCGCACTTCCGCGCAGGCGGCGATGCTCGCGGCACCAATGGACACGGTGGTGCGCCCACCGCCAACGCCGACATCGAGACCGGCGGCATCCGTATCGGCTTCGCGCACGATCACCTGGTCGGGAGCAAGCCCGAGCTGCCCAGCCACGATCTGCGGCAGGGATTGCACCATCGTGCCGGATCCGATCTCCACACCCGAGGTGACCAGCGTTGCGCTGCCGTCGGCGTTCAAATTCACCGTCGCCGCCGAAGGCCCGACGAAAACGAACCATGTGCCGACCGTGGTCGCAATTCCATAGAGCCTGCCGTCGGCCTTGGCCTCTGATGTACCGGTGCTGGCGCGCAGTGTCTCCATGCGATCGAGCATCGGACCCAGCACGTCGGCCTCGAAAACCTGCCCCGTGGCACCGAGATCGCCATCTCCCAGGACATTTTTCTTCCGGAACTCTATTGGGTCGAAGCCTAGCGCATCGCAGATTTCGTCGGTGTGTCGCTCCAACGCGAAGGTGTTGTAGACGCCATTGCAAGCTCGGAAAGCGCCGTTGGGTGGTGTGTTGGTGTATACGGCGCGGCTGACGAGCCGCGTTGCGCCAACCCTGTAATTGCCGCCCAGCGTGTGCGCCGTCATCGTTGTCAGGAAAACCTGTTCGCCGCCATACGCGCCGCAGTCCATCAGCACGACCGCCTCGCGTCCGGCGATGTATCCTTCGGCAGTGACAGCGGAGCGGATGCGGATTTCCGCATTCTCGCGGCAGAGGCAGGTTGCCATCTCTTCCTGCCGGGTGTTTTCCAGGACCACCGTGCGCCCGGTCATCCGCGCCAGAAGTGCCGTGATCGGCTCGATGGACGCATCGAATTTCAGGCCGAACCCGCCTCCGACAGGCGGCACGGTGACCCGCACACGCCCGGGCGCAAGCTGCATGACCCTTCCGGTGACGTTGCGAACTGTCCAAGGCACCTGCGTCGAGGTCTGGATGTGAGCCCGGCCGTCCTCCCAGGAGCCGATGGCAACGCGCGGTTCGAAAGGCACATGGCTCTGCCGGCCGACGGTAAAGCTGCTCTCGACTATGCGTATGTCGGGACGGGCGAAGGCCGCATCGACGTCGCCGCGGCTGGATTTTGCCTCCCATGCGATGTTGCCGGCACGTGCGCCGCCCTCGGTGATCGCCTCATAGCCGCGCCAGCCCTCGTGGACGAGACGGGCTGCGGGCTGGAGCGCTTCGGCCATGGTGGACACCGGTGCCAGCGGCTCGATCTCAAGCACGATGACGGCAAGCGCCGCCCGCGCCTGCTTCTCCGTTTCGGCGGCGATGACGGCGATTGGCTCGCCATGATAGCGGATGGTGTCGATGGCCAGGAGCGGATGGTCGGCAATGCCGATGCCGTAGAGGCCTGGCGCGTCGGCGCCGGTCGCCACCGCGCGCACGCCAGGACAGCGAAGTGCCGCCGAAACATCGAGCTTGCGGATACGCCCCGCGGAAACGGTCGACCGCAGCAGCACGGCATGCAACATGTCGGGGCGAACCCGGTCGTTGGTGTATTTCGTCCGCCCGCGCAGCTTGTCCTGCGCATCGCGGCGGGGAAGATTCATCACGGTGGCGGACAGCTCAGACATGGAGACCTCCCACCGACTGGCCAGCCTTCCGCGCTTGGTCAAGGCAGTCGGCCACGGCGTCGACGATCCGCTCATATCCGGTGCAGCGGCAGATGTTGCCGACCATCGCGGCCTTGATTTCGGGACGGCTCGCATGCGGATTGTCACGCACGAACGCCGAAAGGCTCATAACCATTCCCGGAAAACACATGCCGCATTGCACGGCATCGGCGGCCTCTAGATTGGCCTGGAGCGGATGCAGCGCCTGGTTTCCGGAACTCAATCCCTCGACGGTCGTGACCGCGCATCCCTGGACCAGGCCAATCGGCTTCAGGCAGGACGGCACCGCTTCGTCGTCGACATGCACCGTGCAGGCGCCGCAGAAGCCTTCGCGGCACACGGCTTTGGTCCCCGTCAGGAATCGTTCCCGCCGCAAGATGTCGACGAGCGGCGTCATCGGATCGCCGTGAAAGCTGCAGTCCTCGCCATTCAGCTGGAATGTCACAACCATGCCAGGCCCTCGGTCTTGAGAAGTGCGGCAACACCGCGCTTGACCAGCGGCGGAAGAACCTGGCGCCGGTACCAACCCTCCGCTTCCCTGCCGTCGCGGCCCTGAAAATCATTGTGCTCTAGTGCAAGCCCGGCAGCGCGCTCCGGATCGAGCGCGGAGGCCTGGCTTGCCCTCATCGCCTGTTCGAGCGCCGTCCAGCGCCGCGCTACCGGCTCCACCGAGCCGACGGCGATGCGACATCGTTTGTCCTTGTCCACCGCAAGCGAGACGACGGCGACCGGATAGTCGCCAGCCTTCCGAAGCGGCAGGCGGATATGCGCGCTTGCGACAAGGTCGCGGCGCAGATGAATTCTCGTCACAATCGCCTCTGCCAGCAGCGCATGCCTGTCTTTGAGGAAATCCGAAATACCGATGAGTTTTGGGCCTTCGAACGTCTCCAGCTCCACCGTCGCCTCACAGACGAGAAGCGCAGGGGCGAGATCGGCGGCGGCAAAGTCGAGGGCACAAATGTTGCCGCCCACGGTGGCGACCCTTCGGATACCGGGATTGGCCGCGTTCTCCGCCGCGGCAACCAGACCTTCGAAGCCCGCTGCCCCATGCAACGCGCGGCCAAGGACTGCGTGGGTAACAGCTGCACCGATCACGACATGGTCCGAGTCGATTTCGACCTTGGACAAGGCCGGTATTCGGTCGAGTGCGACCACCGCGTCGGGAAGGTCGACCCCGCGTTGGGGATCACGCATCATCCAGGTGCCGCCTGCAAGCACCACCGCGCCCTGCCGGCGTGCTGCCATTGCCTCTTCAAGTGTGCTGGCCGCGGTGAACGATCGTCCCACGCCTGGTGCCATCTGTCATACCCCTCGGAGCAGCCAACCTTCGCGGCGCTGCGACATTGTTGCTCCAGCTTTAGGTTCCTGTGAAATAGTAATTCTTTGAATATGGTATCGAAAAAACAGATAACTCTGGCATCCCGCGAGCGCCCGCAAGATTGCGGCGCGCTCGCTGGCGCTCAGACCCAGTGGGTGACGGTCCGTTTCTCAAAACTCTCCCGGAATTGGGCGGTGGTTTTGGGAAGTAGTTCGCCGGTCTCCCAGTCGAGGATCACGGCATAGTGCCGAACCGCATCGAGCGTATCGATCTCGCCGGAGCGGTATTTGCGCGCGACCTCCTCGGGATCCATGCGTGCCCAGCCCTTCCGTTTCGCCCGGATGTCGGCACGGCAGGCTTCGGTCGCCGTCTCGTCGATTTCGTACTGGCACAGGTCGCGGTCGATTTCGCGGATCACCACACCGTAGTCAGTCCTGGCACGCTCCAGGGAAACGTAGTCGTCGATCACGTCCTCCATCACCTTGCGGGGCTCGCGCTGCAGTGGATCGCCGAAACCACCGCCGCCGGCCGTCGGACGAGCGAACTGGTCGCCTGTGTGGACGGAGTAATCGGAGAATACGGAGCCGAGCCAGATCTCGGTCTCTTCTCCGGCGCGCTTCATGGTCAAGCCGTGGGGCATCGACGGCAGGCCTCCTTCGACACCCCAGACGACAGCACGCTCGCGGTCGCAAATATAGGACATGACGGCATTTTCAGCCTCAAGCAGCGATGAGGTCTTCTGCACGCCGACGCCGCCCCGCCACTTGCCGGGCCCGGCTGAATCCTGCTTGATCTGGAACTCGAGCGTCCGAGTGGGATTGACCCGCTCGTTGCCTTCGTTCGGCTGCGACATCAGCCCGGTTCCGAAGCAGGCGGTTGTGACATCGGCACCATCCTTGCCGTTGCGCCCGCCCCAGCCGCCAGGCAGCCATTCGTAGAACATGAAGATCGGCTTTTCGGGTTTGCGCGCATCCCGTCCCCCGGCCAGCAGATATTCGAGGTTGAAGGCGCAGGCGATAGCGCGTTCGGGCATGATCTTCGACCACATCTCGAAGATCGCGTTCATGATCTTTTCAAACGGCATCAGGAACCCGGTCACCGCCACCGGCCATTCCGCGCTGACGATGCTATTCTTCGGCGCGGTCACCTCGATCATCCGGTAAAACCCGCTGTTGAGCGGGAGGTCCGGAAAGAAGGTTTTCATGCCGGCGACCACGGCCGAGAAGGTCGCGCCCGGTGCGGAATTATACATCGAGGCAATGGTCGAGTGGCTTCCCGTAAAATCGTAGTGGATCGTGTCGCCCTTGATCGTCATCTTGATGCGGATCGGGATCATGCCCTCGCCGGCACCGAGATCCCGGTCGATGTAGTCGACCGTCTCCCAGGTGCCGTCGGGCAGCTCCGCCAGACGCTTTCGCACGGCACGTTCGACGTAGTCCTGAACCTCCTCCATACCGCGCATGACCTGGCCGCGCCCGTACTTCTTGACCAGCCGCAGCAGTTCGCGCTCGGCCGCCTGCGTCGCTTGCGCCTGGGAATGGATGTCGCCAATGATCGATGCGGGATCGCGCGTGTTGGCCGCGATCATGTTGGCAACATCGGAGCAGAAGCGGCCGCGCTGGAAAAGGCGCAGCGGCGTTATCCGCAGCCCTTCGCGGAACATGTCGCGGGCGGTGACGTCGAAGGAACCCGGCACCGAGCCGCCGAGATCCGACCAGTGTCCGTTCGACTGGGAGAAGCCGATCAGTTTGTCTTCATCGAAGATCGGCCGGACGAGCCGAACGTCGCTGAAATGCGTACCGCCGGCATAAGGATCGTTGATTGCGTAGACATCGCCGGGTGCCATATCGCCTTCGAAGACCCGGATCACTTCCTTACACGTGTTGTGCAATGTGCCGACATGGACCGCGATGTCGTAGTTGCCCTGGGCGACGGAGTTGCCATCGGCGTCGTGCAGGGCATTCGAAAAGTCTCGGTTGTAGATGACGAAGGAATAGCAGGTGCGAAGCATCTGTTCGGCCATCTGGTCGACGGTGGTGATGAAGGAGTTCTTCAGCACCTCGAACGTTACCGGATCGAGGCCAGGGCTCGTTTCAATCAGCTTTGTCATGTTTCAGCCTTTCGTCACGATGAGAATGTTCAGGAAGCCATCGACGGTCGCGCTCATTCCCGGCGGAACCACGGTGGTGGAATCGAACTGTTCGACGATGGCGGGTCCCGCAAAGGCAGCGCCGGCGCTGAGTTGGTCGCGTTCATAGACAGCCGCATCATGAGATACGCCGTCGAACCAGACGCCGCGGCGGCCGAGCGGCTCGGGCACATGAGGCAAGACTCCGTGTCGCGGTATCTCGGCTTTCGGGACGATGCCGATCGCCTTGACCGCGATGCGGAAGATCGATACCGGCGCGTCTTCGCGGCGGTAGTTGAACTCGCGCTCGTGTTCGTTGTGGAATGCCTCGATCAGCGGGCAGATGCTCTCGATGCGCGCCGGGGCTGACACCGCGAGCGAGCGCCACTGGCCCTGGTACATCATCTCGACCGTGCGCTGCAGCGCCATGTCTTCCTGCGCCACGCCCTCATGGCCCAGACGCTCAACCGCCTGTTTTTCCATCAGAACAAAGGCTGCCTGCATCTCGGCGGGCGAGACAGTCGAAGCATCGGCCATGAAGCTTTCGGAGAAATCGTGCTGCACGTCGACGAGAAGGCAACCGAGCGCGGAGGTAACGCCGGGATTGGGCGGTACGATCACGGTTGGAATCGAAAGCTCCTTGGCCACAGCCGCTCCGTGCAAAGCGCCAGCACCGCCGAATGCGACCAGCGCAAAGTCGCGCGGGTCGTAGCCTCGGCTGATGGAGAGAAGCCGGACGGCATTGCCCATATTGGCGTTGGCGACGGCGATGATCGCCTCGGCCGCCTGGTGGAGTTCCATGCCGAAGGGTTCCGCCACCGTCTCCTGAACCGCCTCGGCGGCCAGAGCGGGGTCGAGCGTGATCTTGCCGCCCGCAAGGCTGGTGCCGAGACGGCCGAGCACCACATTGGCATCGGTGTTGGTGGCAATGCGGTTGCCATTCTTGTAGCAGGCCGGACCTGGAAAGGCGCCAGCGGACTGCGGTCCGTTGCGCAAGCTGCCGCCCTCGTCCTGCCATGCCAACGACCCGCCGCCCGCACCGATGGTCAATACCTCGATGGAGGGGAAGCGGATCGGATATCCGAATTCGATGTACCAGTCCTTTGTGATGCGCGACTCCCCGTTCCAGGCCAGCGAGACGTCGGTGCTGGTGCCGCCCATGTCGAAGCCGATCGAGTTCGGGTAGCCACAGAGATTTCCGATGAAGCGGCTTGCGATCGCTCCGGCGGCGATGCCGGATCCCGCGAGCCGGGCTGAGAAATCCTTGACGCTCGCGGGCGTCATGACCCCGCCACCGCTGTGCAGCAACAGGAGATCTCGTTTGTATCCGGCGTCGGCAAGCTTTTCTCCGAGACGCGACACGTAGTCGACGACGACCGGGGCGCAGACGGCGTTCGCCATGGTGGTGGAAAAGCGTTCGTGCTCGAAGATTTCCGGCATCACCTCCGAGGAGATCGAGACCGGCAGATCCGGCATTGCCTCCTTCAGGATCTCACGCATGCGGCGCTCGTTGGCGCCGTTGACATAGGAGTTCATGAAGCAGACGGCGATCGACTTGACCTGCCGTTTCTTGAGAATCTCCGCGACACGACGCGCGGCCTCTTCGTCCAACGCTTCCAGGATCGTGCCCTCGGCACTGACCCGTTCCCGGACGGTCAGCCGGTCGCGGCGCGGGATATAGGGCTTGGCGACATCTTTGTAGGTGTCCCAGAGATCTTCCTTGTTGGCGCGACGGATCTCTACAACGTCACGAAAACCCTCGCTGCAGACCATTGCGGTGCGCGGCAGACGGCGGGTGATCAGCGCATTGGTGGCGACCGTCGTACCATGAGAGAACATCGTTACCTCCGAAAGATCGATGCGCCCCTGCTCCACGCCATTCATGATGGCCTGCATGGGATCGTCAGGCGTGGAGGCGGTTTTTTCGATGCGGATCGCTCCGCTGTCTTCGTCCATGATACAGATGTCGGTGAAAGTCCCTCCGACATCGACGGCAACTCTGATTCGGCTCATGACAGTTCCTTCGCAAGGTCTTGCGGGCAAAGCCCCGCCTTCGTCGCCCCTTGCCGGGGAGACGTTGCATGAATGGTGGAATTGGCCCGGATTTCGTTGGGACTAGTGGCGCTCTCGCGAGGCCGAAGAGCCGCCCGCCCGGATCGCTGCTTCGCGACGGGTATCCGTCGGTGCGCAGCCGAACCGCGTCCGGTAGTGCTTGCAGAACTGGGACTGGTCGGCGAAGCCCCAGCGGTAAGCGATCTCGGCTACGCTGCTGATGTTGGTCACCGACATCAGCTCCTCGGCGCAAAGTTCAAGCCGGGCGTCGCGGATGAAGCCGTTGATCGACTGGTTGCTGTCCTGAAAAAGGACCTGCAGGTAACGCAGGGAGATGCCGCAGGCATCAGCCACCGCCTGCGGGCCGAGGTCGGAATTCTTCAGGTTGTCGCGAATATACTGCTCGGCACGATGCAAATGGCCGGCCCGGATCGACGAGATGCTGCTGTCCAGCACGCGATCGTCGCTCACGATCGACAGGCACAGCATTTCCAGGATGTGCCTGCCCATCATCTCACGAGCGACTTCAGTGATCTCATCGAGATGGCCGATCGTGGTTCGCACCGTGTCGAGGAAGAGCGCGGCGATGCCTTGGGTCGCGTCGAAACTGAGCGCACTGAGCCGTTCGGCGGATCCGATCCGTGCCCGAACGCTCGATGATGGTACCTTGAGGACCCACAGCGCGTTTGGCTTGCCGTGCCAGAATTCGTAAGGCGCATCTCCCCGCTCGACGAGAAAGCCCCCCGGCCTGCAATTGACGGTTCTCGACCCTTGCGAGAAATTCACCTCCGACATCTCCGGGATCGTGATGAGCAGGCTGGCGTCACGCTCGTTGAGGAAGTGGCGGCGGTGGCGACGATAGCTTACGGCATCGCAGCGCATTTTAGACACGCTGACGAGCCCAAGCGAGAAGGTTTCCAGCGTGCCTGAAAATTCGCGACGGTTCCGATACTCGGTGTCGAGCGGAAAATAGGCTTCGGTAACGGCGGCTTGCCAGGCATCACCGCCTGCGGGACCGCCGATCGTATCGACGACGTATTTCATTCCCCGACCTTTCTGGTTGACCCGGTTGTCCCGGTGTTGTTCCGAAGATTACAGGAATTCACCGGCGCGTATTGGTCAAAAACGAATAAACTTATGTGGTCGGTTGGCCCAGGACCGGAGCTCGCGACGGTTGCAGTTGTCGTCACGATCAGTGTGCAGCTGATCAAACCAGCCTTGGCGCGCAAACCGCCAGCCGACTTGGAACCATGCATTCTGTTCGCACACTCATTCAGGAAAAGTTGTCGGCTTCCAGATGTGGGCGGAAATGATGTCCTGCAGTTCCGTGCGCACCGCACGGAAGAGTGGCAGCAGCGTGTAGCGGCGGGAAGCGACAATGTCCGCCTCGTCCTCAATCGAGAGCACCGTCGATCTCGGTTCCTTCGGACCAGTCGATAGATCGGCGACCGAAGCTCGCCTCTTCCACTTCGCAACCGTCTTCCGGTTGATCCCGTAGCGCTTGGCCAGCCCCCTCAGGCTCTCTTGACTATGCTGTATCGCTCGACGGACCGCCTCTGTCGTTTTGGCGCTCCCATGCAGAACTTGGCCCATAGCGCATCCTTTGATTCGGGAGACAAGGATGCTCCATAAAGCCCGGGATCAAACATCTAGGATGATCAGATCCAGCACCAAAGAAACAGAGGGGCTGTCGGCAGGGAACATGCAGACCATGAGCGACTGGTTGTCGGCTTGTCTCCGACTGCTCTGCGTCAGAATCACCTCAAAAGCGAAGTCGCTTGGCTAATCCGTCATTTCTGGCGAAAGGCGGAGTGGAACGACACAACCAGCGGGCCCAGAATGTAGTCGAGCGCGGTGCGTTCCTCGGTGACGATCATGACTGACGCTGGCATGCCCGGATAAAGCGCAATCTGTGGGGCTGCTGCCAATTCCACCGGATCGACCGCTACGTCGGCAAGATAGTAGGGAAACCCGGTCTTGCTGTCGGTAATGCGATCCGCCGAAATGCGGGTGACGCGGCCATGAATTATGGGTATTGAGCGCTGCTTGTAGGATGTAAAACGAACTTCGGCAGCCATATCGGGTCGCAGGTTCGATATGTCCTCGACGCGAATCTGGGCCTGGACGATCAGCGAATTTTCGGTCGGCACGATATCGAGGATGGTCTGGCCCGGCGAAACGATAGCGCCTATCGAGAAGACGCTGAGATCCATCACCTGGCCGTCATACGGCGCGCGCACCTCGGCTCGGTCCATGGCAGCCTGGGCGGCAAACATCTTGGGCACGAGGTCGGAAAGGCTCGATTGCGTATCGATCAGCATGGCCGACAGCTTGGCTCGGCGCTCATTTGTCAATTGTGCGATCTGGCTTTCGAGTTCGGCTTTGCTCTGTTGGCTGCCGCCGATCGCGCCGAGGTTCTCATCGATCAGGCCCTGCAGATCCGAGGCGGATCTTTCCAGCTCCAGGATGCGTGGGCGGGTCGTCAATCCGGCCTTGAGCAGCTTCGACAGGCTGGCCTTCTCGTTGATCGTCGATTGCAACTGGGCATGGTAAGATTCGACCCGAGACTGCTTGCCCTGGATCTGCTCCTCGAGTTCGGCAATGCGCCGCTCGAGGATCTGCCTGGCGCCGGCCATCGAGGCGCGTTGGCTTTCCAGATCGGCGATCTGGTTTGCCATTGCATCCCTAAGGTAGTCTTCGTGCTCTTTGAGAATGTCCTTGGGAAAGGCAACAACCTCGCTGCCGTCCAGTTCGGCTCGGATCCTGGCATCGGTTGCGCGCAACAGCGCATATTGCTGGGCATAAAGATTGAACTCGGACCGAATCCTGGTGTCGTCCAGCTTCAGCATGATGTCGCCCTTCCTGACGACGTCGCCATCCTTGACGCGGATCTCCTTCACCGTACCGCCGTCGAAGTGCTGTACGCTTTTGCGATTGCCATCCACCTTGACGATGGCGTCGGCAAGCACGGCGCCGTTCAGCGGGGCAAAGGCCGCCCAGCCGCCAAAGATGCCAAAGAAAGCAACGATGATCAGCAGACCGATATAGGCCGGCACCCGGATCGAATCCGGGGCCAGAATACCGGCGTCGCCAGGCAGGCTCCGGTAGGTAAGCGCGCCGTCGCTCATCGCTCTCTCCAAACACGGTTCATTGCGTTGCCACCGCCATTGGAGCCGCGCGCTGGTTGAGGAGCGCCACGATCTCGTTTCTCATGCCAAAGGCCTCGACGGCGCCATCGCGCAACAGGAGGATCTTGTCGACATTCGCCAGGGTCGAGGGCCGGTGAGAGACGATGATCACCGTACTGCCGCGGCGCTTGAGTTCGATCGCGCAGTCGCTCAGCGCGCGGTCGCCATCGGCATCGAGATTGGAGCTGGGCTCGTCGAGAATGATCAGGTTCGGCGTTCCGAACACTGCGCGGGCAAGAGCAATCCGTTGGCGATATCCTCCTGACAGCACTGCGCCGCCTTCGCCGATCTGCGTCTCATAGCCTTGCGGCAGGCGGATGATCATCTCATGCACGCCGGCGAGCCGCGCGGCCTCGATGACCTCCTGGTCGACATTGGTCTTGAAGCGGCCGATGTTGGCGGCGACCGTATCGGAGAAGAGTTCGATATCCTGCGGCAGGTAGCCGATGTGGTCGCCGAGCGCGTCGTGTCCCCATTGCGACAGGTCGGCCCCGTCCAGCCTGACGGTACCGCGGCTGGGTTGCATGACGCCCGCGAGATGACGCGCCAGCGTCGACTTGCCGGCGCCGGAAGGGCCGACGATTCCCAGCGTCTCGCCTGCTTCCAGCCGGAACGATACGTCTCGGAGAAGCACTTTCTGCTGGCTGGCGATTGCAAAGCTGACCTGCTCGACCGAAATCTTGCCGGTGGGCTTGGGCAGGTTGAACGATCTTTCGCTCTGCGCGCCCCCGTCGACCAGCTTCTCGACCCTTGCCAACGCCGCCCGCCCCAGGATCAGGCTGCGCCAAAGGCCGACGATCTGCTCGACCGGCTGCAGCCCCCGGCCCAGCAAGAGGCTCGCGGCGAACATGGTGCCGCCGGTGATCTGCCGCTCGATCACCAGATAGGCGCCGAGGCCGAGGATCAGCGACTGCATGGTGAGCCGCAGGAAACGGATCAGACCCGACATCAGTGCGGCGCGATCGCTTGCCTCCGCCTGGCGCCGCAGCGCCAAATTGCGGTCGCGTCCCCAGCGGCGGATGAGGCCGTCGATCATCCCCATGGCGCGAACGACTTCGGCGTTTCTGAGGCTCATCTCGGTGAAATTATAGTTAGTCGTCGCCAGGTCGTTGGCCTGCTTCAGCGGCGAACGCACGATATATTCGTTTAGCACCGCCATGGCGACCAGAAGCAGCGAGCAGCCCAGCGCGAAGAAGCCGAGCCAGGGGTGCAGCAGGAAGATGATGCCGATGTAGATGGGCGACCATGGCAGGTCGAACAAAGCGTGGATGCCGCTGCCGGTGATGACCTGCCTGAACGTGTCGAAGTCTCGGATGGGCTGGCTCGGCGACGAGCCGGGCGATGGGGTCTCGACCGACGCGGCCAGGACTTTTGCCGACAGCAGCCGGTCGAGCCGCGCACTGGCACGCGTCAGGATGGAGGCGCGCACCAGGTCGAGGCCGGCCAGCGAAAGAAAGGCCGCCAGCAACACCAGGGTCAGCATCACCAGCGTGGTTTCGCTGCCGCTGGTGACGACCCTGTCATAGATCTGCAGCATGTAGAGTGGGGACGCGAGATAGAGCAGATTGATGGCCAGGCTGAACGCCGCCGCTACCAGGAAATAGCGGCGGCAGGCCCGAAGCGCATCCTTCACAATTCGAGATTTGCTATCCACGTCCAGAACCCCACTCGATACGCATCAGGCCAGGTGGGCCGCCGCTGGCGGCGGCCTTTTGGTTCACACCACGAAGTCGCTTGAAATTGCTCCATTGCCAACGCCCGTCAGCGTGAATTCCGCCGGATTGTACGAAACGGCGGTATGGCCTTGGCCGTCATCGGCAAGCTTGAAGCCGTTCGCATCGTAGCTGCCGACCAGATGCAGCGCGGTACCGTGGGTGCCGTCCGAAACGGTCAGCGTTCCGCCGCTGCCATCCTGGTTTGCCTGGTAGACGGCCGTCGTTCCCGCGCCGAACAGGATGTCCTCGAGCTCAAGCCTGTCGTCATTGGTGATGCCGCCGATCCGCCCGCTGAAATCGAAGGAATCGTCGAGCTGCAGCGTGCCGGCCGCATCGTGCGCGAAGGTGACATCCGTCGACGAGGCGCTGCCGAACTCAAGCTTCGACAGGTTGCCGATCGTGGCATCGCCGTCGCCGGTGACCTGGCCATGGATGACGATGTCGCCGCCATTGGCCAACAGCATGCCGGAATTCGCCAGCCCGCCGGTGATCGTCAGTCCACCTGAACCGGTCGCCTCCAATGTTCCGGAGTTGGTGACGACGCTGCCCCCCGTATCGATGACCAGCGCATTCGCGCCAGAGGCGATAATGGTGCCCTGATTGTCGAGGCTCAGCATCCCGCCGCCCAGCTGGCCAGCGCCCGATATCGTGTTGTCGACATTGACCAGAGTGACGTCCGGCCCCGTGCCGGAGATCATGTTGGCGGCGCTGTCGGACAGCAGGATCTGCCCGCCGCCCTGCAGGGTCACGCCATGCTGGATGATTTGCAGCAGCGTTTCACCGCCGGTCGAGTCCAGCGAGATGAGGCCGCTATTGTTGATCATGCCGCTCAGCGGCAGCAAGGCGCCGTCGCCGATCGTCATGGTGCCGGCATTGTTGACCACCGGCGTCTGGTCGAAGACGAAATTGCCTGCCGTCAGCGCGCCCGAGTGCACGCCATCCAGCGTGATCGACTGCCCATCGCCCAGCGTGATCACCGCGTTGCCGTGGGCATCGTCGGCGATATGGGTCTGCAGGTCGGCAAAGTCCGCCAGTCCGTTGTAGCCGATAAGGTCGATCTGATCGGCCGCGGCGTCGAAATTATGCACCGTATCGGCACCGATCGGCTGCGAGAAGACGAAGAGATCGTTGCCGCTGGACCCGGTCAGCACGTCGTCGCCCGACCAGGCGAAGATCGGCGAGCCCGGAGCGTAGGCCTCGACATTGTCGGCGATCGACGCGCTGCCCGAGGTGCCGTCGGCGTTGATCCAGGTCATCTGGACGTCGAGCACGGCTGCCCCGGTGAAACTGGCCGATGTGGTGACAGTCAGCCCGCGCAGGTCGCTGGTCTGTGTCGTCCAGCTTCCATCGGCGTTATGCGTCGCGCCGTCGATGGTCCAGCCCGAAGGTACGTCCTTCACCGTGACGGTGATGAGCGCACCTTCATGCGAGGGATCGGTGAGAGCGAGGTTGATGGGCTCGCCGGAAGTGCCTGCGGGTTTGAGGCCGATTTGAGACCCGGCGGTGCTTAGATTGCCGGCGCCGTCCTTGAAGGCTCCAGCAGAAAAAGTTGCCGTGTATGTCGTGCCGTTGTTGGGCTTGTTCACCAGCAGAGTATACGTATCTACCGTATTGCCACCGCCGTCGGTTGCGGTGCCCCACGTGCCCGTGGTCGACACTAGGGTCACATTATTCGACAAAGCTAGTTTCGTTGAATCGAAGAATGTGTGGTTCATTCCGGTTTCGCTGAACTGGACGACGAGCGTGCTCGGTGCCCCGGCATTTCCCTGAACGCCCGTTATCAGTGCGATGTTGGGAGCCGTAGTATCGCCGCCCGTCACATTGATCGTCGCCGTGGCTGTGCCTGTGTCGGTACCTCCGTCCCCGTCCACCAGCGTAAAGGTCACAGTCTTTGTCGTGGTAGCACTGGTCGCGTTCGAGTAGCGAATGTGATCCTCCAGCGCTTGCGCTGCGGCTTGCGTGGCGTTGGCGTTGAAGGTGACGACGAGGTTTGTCCCGTTCGTTCCGCCGGTGAACGTTCCAATGGTCGTTCCACTATAGGTGACGTTGCTGCCGCTGAAGCCGATCTGGCCGAGGCCCGTGCCTTGGTTCTGGATCGTCAACTGGTCGGCTGAGGTGCCGTTTGCCGTGAATGCGACGGTCAGCGAGCCTCCGTTGAAATCAGCGGAGTCAACATCCGCGACAGTTCCAGATGGAGCGATAGCGGTCGCGGCCGATCCCGTGGTATAGCTGAGGCTTGTTGATGTTCCGGCCAACCCGCCGTTGAGATCTATTACCGGCGCATCATTTGCACCGTTGATGGTGACGGTGAGTACTGCCATGTCCGTCAGGCTGCCGTCGCTGACCGTGTAGTTGAACGTATCGGTGGTGGAGCCGCCGGTATTGAGGGCCTGGACCGTCGAGTCGTTCTCGTTGACCACGTAGGTGTAGCTGCCGTTGGCGGCGATTGTGAGTGTGCCGTGCGCGCCGACCAGGCCGACACCCAGCGAACCGGCCGTACCGCCGCCTTCGGCGCCGCCGGTACGGATCGAGCTCACCGTCAGGCTGGCGCTGTCGACATCGCTGTCGTTGGTCAGCACGTTGCCGGAACCATTGTTGCCGCCGGATCCGTTTAGCGTGCCGCTCTTCTCGGTTGCGGCAATCGCACCGGGACTGGCGCTAGTGTCGTTGGCAGCGATCGGAGCATCGTCGGTGCCGTGGATGGTGATGGTCAGCGTCGTCGAGGAGGTCCCGCCCTGGCCGTCGCTCACCGTGTAGGTGAAGCTGTCGGTCAGACTGCCGCCGACATTGAGCGCGTCAACCGTCGGGTTCGCATCGTCGATGACGTAGTTGTAGCTGCCGTCGCCGTTGATCGTCACCGAACCGTAGCTGCCGGCCAGCGCAGACCCGACCGTGCCGCCCGTCACCGCGCTCACGCTCAACTGGGCATGGGTGTTGTCGACGTCGGTGTCGTTGGCCAGAACGTTGCCGGTCGCCGCCGTGGCCGGCGTGATGCCGGCCTCGTTCGCGGACCCGGTGTCGGCGACCGCAACCGGCGCATCGTCGGTGCCGTGGATGGTGATGGTCAGCGTCTGTGTGTCGGTGCCGCCGGTGTGGCCGTCGTTGGCCGTGATCGTATAGGTGAGCGTCAGCGTCTCGCCGACAGCCAGGAAGTCGAAGGCTTGTGGCGCCGAATTGAAGGTCCAGCCCAGATTATTGGTTTCGCCCGGGTTGGCCGTCAGCGAGATCGGCGAGACTGTCAGCATGCCGAGCACGGCGGCACTGTTCAGCCCGCCCATGGTGCCGCCGAGGGACACCGAAGTTACCATCGCGGTCACCGTGTCGGAGATATCGACATCGTTCACCGTCAGGGTGCCGTTCACCGTCAAGGGTGCGTTGGTCTCGATCAACGAGGCGGTCGCGCTGTCGGTCGTCACGAGATGGATATCGGGTTTGTCGTTGGTGCCAGTAAACTGAATGGTGGCCGTGGCCCAGCTCAGCGTGCCATTGCCGAGCTGAATGGCGTAGGTCACTTTATCGGTGAGAACCTCTCCCGCCCCAAGCGCTTGAATCATACTCTCGAGATTCGCCGTGTCGTAGTGGATCGTACCATCAGTGCCTATCCAGATATGGGCACCCAGGTAACTCGTGTCGGTCCCTCCTCCGACACCGCCGGAGTATGTTGCGTCGCGTGTGAGCAGATCCGCCGGAGCAAGTATCTTCGTTGCGGTCTGCACACTGTCTGCGTTATCGATGGAGTAGAGCTGTTTGGCTGCGCCACCCAGATCATTCGCCAAAACATTCAGGATCAGGACACCGGTATCATTTTCTGAGAGGAGAAAAAGGTCATCCTTCGCCTGCGGCGTGTTGGAGAAAGACGTCGTGGTGCCGCCGGCACCGGTGACCTGAGTAGCCATTTTTCAACCCCCCTTTTAAGAACAGACGCCTCATCTGTTTTATCGACAGTACTGAACGACCGGCTGCTTCCAGCCGAAGAAAAACCGCGCGAATCCAGGCAGGCATGAATTTTCGCCCTCATCCAGGCACACCGCCGCGCTTGGAACAGCCGCCTCAAGCTGGCCATTCACGGACGGATATTGACCCGATGCTGCTGGACGCGACGACTGGTCGTCACGCTACGTTCCCTACCCAACCTACATCGTCAAACTCGTGGCTTTCGACCACGAACTTTAGATGCTTCTTATATTAGGAGATTATTAACTCTTATAGAGAGGAAGCGTCAACGCCCAACTTGGCCGAACAGTTAATAGGCGAACATAAGGGGAGCCACAGTCACTAGAATCGAGTTGTGAGATCGAACAGGCGCACGCCCGATATGAGCCAGGCGGCAGACGTGCGGCTCAGCGTGACCAGAGCCCGCCAGCGCACCACCATACCAACACCGCACCTTGATCGCTGAGTACTTTTCGTGCAGCACGCCAACCCGACAGCCAGCCAGTTCGCTTGAACGGTCGGGGATTCAACTGAGATCACTTAACGCGCCGGACAGCCGGGAAGCTTCATGCCCTTGCTCCCGGAGATCTTGAAGCCGGGCAACTCGAACATCTGTCCCACACGCTCCGTAGCACTTCGTGAAACCTCGTCGTTCGGTACGTGCGACCACACCTCCTCGTTCAAGGCCGATTGATCGTCCGAGCGCTGTCGCGATCGGTCTCGTCAGGGATATATTCGCCGGCATTGGCATCGAAGCCGGTCCAGCCGCCAGCCTCGTAAGCCCTGCGGCGTTCGGCAAGATCGACCGATCTGGATTGCCCCAGAATTTCCTCGGCATTTGCAATGAGTTCATCGTCCACCCTGGCCGTGACCAACGTGCCGCCGCGGCGTACGCCCTCCGCATACACGTGGGCATCGTTCTCGGGCACGCCGGACTCCGTCAGAGCGCCGACAATGCCTCCGACCGCACCGCCTGCCACCGCCCCGGCAACGACACCTGTCGCGGTGGCGGCGAGCCAACCCGCCGCGACCACAGGTCCGACGCCCGGGATGGCCATGACCCCCAGCCCTGTCAGCAATCCGCCGGCACCGCCGATCACGGCTCCAATCCCCGCGCCAGCCCCGGCATCCTCGGCAGCCTCCGAACGGTCGCCCTCGTACCAGTCATCCGAGTTGTTGGCGACGATGCTGATGTTCGCATGCGGGACGCCCGTGGCTTCCAGTTCGCGGACCGCGTCGGCCGCGTCGTCATAATTGTCGAACAGTCCAGTTACCGTTTTCATTGATTTCTCCTGATCCGTGCTCACTTGCTGGCGGCAACGACGTTGCCCTGATAGTCCAGGCCGACGGCGAGGCTTTCGCCTGCCTTGGTGGCATGGCCCCGCCAGATGCCCTGGTCGTCCTTGGTAAGCTTCGACACGTTGGTATAGCCTGCACCCTCGATGCGGCTCTTGGCCTGGGCTTCGGTGAAGCTGTTTGCGCCGGGAACGAGAGCGGCGGCATTGGGGGTATTGTCGGTCTTCACCGCCGGTGTTGTCGCTCCCGTGATGGCGTCCTGCCCGGCTGCGATCTTTTCGATCATCTGCTGGTGCGTCTTCAGCGTATCGACCGTTTGCTGGGCGAATGTCTTGAGCCCGGCGTTGTCGCCGCCGCTGGCATAGGTTTCAAACAGCTTGACGGCGTCGGCATGCGCCTTGCGCTGCATGTCGACATAGGCTGGATCGATCGGTGCCTGCGCATTCTTGAGCTTGTCGAGATCGCCCTGGTGCTGGGCATCAAGCGCCGACGGCACTTTCAATTTTTGTTCGCCGGCCACCGTTGCCAGCTTGGCATTGGCCGCGCCGTGATCGCGGATCATCATCTGGGCGAAGTCCTTGATGCTCTGGTCCTGAACCTTGCCCAAGGCAATCTGGCTCGAGTCGACTTCGAACTTGCCGCCGATGGCAGCCTTGTCGACGAAGGCCTGGGCGCTGTCGGCAGCAAAAGCAGGCACGGCGAGAAGAATGGAAGCAGCGGCGAGCGATGCGAAAAATTGTCGTGTTTTCATCGGCTTTGTCCTTGCCTGGGATGCGTCGCCCTAACAGGCCAAGATGCGCTTTGTTCCGATACCCAGACGACATGCCTGCAGGCCCGGCAGCACCACGATCCACGCATGAGGCTGCCGGATTATCTCGCGTGAGATCTGCCACATCGACGTAAAATGTGGAGAAGTGACAGGCGACAGGAACGCCGGCACCATGAACCAGCGTGGCTGCAAAAAAGCCGTGGTCGAGACAAGCAGTTTCCAGGCGCCGCTATTCTACATGCAGCATGGGTTCGAGGAATTCGGCAAAGTCGAATTCGGAATTCCAGGGCATGTACGAATCTTCCTTCGCAAGGACCTGTTGTAAGTCTTGGGACGGGCGCGCACGGATGGCCATCGGCTAGTTGTTTCAAACGCCAGGTGCTCTGGAACAAACCGACGGTTGCGGAGTTAAAGCGCGTCGCGACGCGCACTCTTGCAGCGGCGTGTCGAATAGAGTGCATCCCGCTGGAGAGGCATGTGCGTACTGGACATTTCAGAAAGCCGATTGTCATTCAACCTGGCCGGATAGACCGCGACAGGGTTGTGGTTTCGGTGTCGGACGCAGCCGAAGTGCTGCTGCGGGACTGGCCAAAGCCGACATCCGAGAGGCGTCTTGCCGCGATCAGAGCGTGCCTTGCCGTCATGCGAGGCGAAAAGCCGACAAGGGCGGCACGACAGGCGTTCATCGTTGCGGCCAAGGACGCCAGGATTCTGCTGAGCGAGCAAGTCTGACCGTGGCGGGTCGCCTCAGTGCATGCAAGCTTGGTTCCGCTGGCGCCTGCAAGTGCGATACTGCCGAGATTGGTTCGAAGGGGAGAGATTATGGCTAAGGTTTCAGGTCTCACGCCTGCCGCGGCCAGAGGCGAAGTTCAGGCAGGAGCAACGCACGACAAGACGCCGGGGTTCGATCCCGCCATTGCCCCGCTTGAGACAGACGCAGAGGCCGCGGACACACAAAATCCGGTCGCTAAGACAAGTCCGCCGCGCACTCGTCCAAAATTCGAAAACGATGCCAGCTTTGCCAATGCCATGCGTCCGGTCGAAGGCGAGCCGGAACTGCGGCCTAGCGGCAACTGGCCGGTGTTGGTGATTGCAGCTGTCGTTTTGACAGCAGCCGTGGTCTTCCTGGCGGCAAGCATGCTGCGATGAGACTAATCCCGACGATGCAGCACCCACGACCTATTCCTGGAGGTCCGGCGCGTCCTTCATGCCTGAGAGTTCGGTCATTGGGCACAGCAGCCGCGGTCGCGCGGGATCGGAGATGTCGAGCTTGTCCCAAGGAATGCGGTATAGACCGTCGCGGCGGCGCAATCGGAAAAGATCCAGCACCGCCACGCCTATGGCCGAAGCCGAAAGACGCTCGAAAGCAGCGTAGACCCCGACGTGGAATTCGGTGACGACGAAATCGTCACCATCCCGTTCGGCGCGGATCTCCTCGATATAACCGACATTCTTGCCGCGCTGCGAGAGTACGCGCCGCCCCGCCAGATGCTCGAGATTGACCGTGATCATCATCAAGCTCCCGGAATGCGCCCGATGATATGGTCGCGCAACCAGTCCTGCCAGGCGAAGATCGACGTTTCTCGCACATCGATGTCGAACTCGATATCGATGCCGATATCTTTCACCTTGCGCCAGGCGATCCGATGAGGTTCGCCATGCTGCTTGCCACCCAGCTTGACCGCGAGCCGCGCCATCCAGCGCCCGGGCCGTGCGCCGAGGCGACGCGCCAGGGTGATGGAGCCGAGCTCGATGGCAATGATCCGAGGCGGCTTGCCAGGCCGCAACTGCGCCACCAAACCGTCGACCTTACCGACCTTGACCTGCTCGCGGTCGACCACCTGCTTGTCCAGGAGATCACGCAGCAACTTCATCATGTGCCTCCGAATATCTGCAGCGGGATGGTCACCACCGCCAGTACGAAGCCAAGCGCGATGATGAAGATGACGGCGGCATTTGACAAAATGCCGTTGCGATGCTCGCCGACATAACGTTTGTCGTTCAGCAGAAACAGGAACGGAACGACGGTCAGCGGAAGGCTGGCAGCCGTCAGCGCCATGGAAAAGATGGTGAGCCTCAGCGGGTCAAGACCAAGCGCGATGGGAATAGCCGCCAACAGCAATGATATCGTGTAGGTGGCGCTGAAACCCGGATCGTCGCGCGGCTTGCGATCCTCGCCCCAATTCCAGCCGAACCCTTGGGCCACAAGATAGGCCTGTTGCAACCCGACCTCGAGTGCGGCGCCGAAGCAGGCGATGGCGAGAGAAGCAACAAACAGCACGAAGCCCCAGAAGCCGAATATGGGGATCAGCATCAACGGCAGTTGGTGATAGTCGTCCACCTGGGTGACGCCATGCGTGGCGAGCACGAGAGCGGCCACGATCAACACGCCGATCGAGATGGTGCCCCCGAAGGTCATGCCCAACCCCGCTATGGCCCGATTGGCGCCGAGATAGCTTTTGTCCCACCGGTCCTCGATGGCCCCCGAGGAATAGAACATGAACAGGTAGGGCGATATCGAGGCGCCCAGAATGCTGACCGCCATGAACCAGTAATTGGCGGCATCGTGGACCGGCAGCGAAGGCACGGCGCCCCTTGCGACTGCCGTCCAATCAGGTCTCAGCATCACCGCTCCGACGACGAAACACAGCGTCACCAGACCGAGAAACGACACGCCCTTCTCGATGACGCCGAACGTGCCTTTCCAGAGCAGCAGCCACGCCAGCAAAGCCACCGGCAGTGCCCACCACTGGAAGCCTATGCCCGTGGCAAGTTCGAGCGCGATGGCAACGCCGCCGATCTCTGCGGACAGCACCAGGAAATTGACCAGCAAGGCGGCAAGCAACGGCCATAGAAAGACGTTGAAACCGAACCTTTCGCGGATGCCGTCGGAGATCGTGTGATGGCTCACGGCCGCGAACCGGCCGGACATTTCGACAAGGAAGATGATGCAGACGGTGCCAAGCACCACCGCCCAGATCAACTGGAAGCCAAACATCGCGCCTGCCTGCGCCGCCGTCGCCATGGACCCAACTTCGAGGAAGCCGCCGACGCTGGTGACGACGCCGAGGGATATTTCCATGAGCTTTTTCATGGCTTCGGCGCGAAATACTTGGCGTAGGCGGTAGCGAGCGCACGCGACGCCAGCCGTAAATCCTGTTGCGCGTCTTGGACTTCCAGCCGGTCATCTGCCTGCAGTCCGGCCTCGGCACGCGTCACCCCGACCGACAAATCATTGACTGCTTTTGTCAGAGAAGCTTGCTCGGTGGGTTCACTGATTTCGGCGGACCGGATTTGCGCCCCGACATCGGCAAGCGTCTTGCCGATCGATTGCAGCGTGTCCACCGTGTATGCGGTCGGCGCCGCCCCTGCCGCCCAGGCGTCCAGCGCCATCAACACGGTCTGCGATGCGGACGCCACGGTTCGTGATTGCTGCTCGATCTGATCGGAAGATGAGCATGCCGAGAGCATCAGCAAAAGCAGGCACAAGCAGTCAAGCCTGAGATAGCGGCGGCTAACGATCAAATCAGGCGTTTGGTGCGCCACAGAATAGTCTCCCCGACGCAACAAACCGCGGCCGGCGTGAATCTGATCTAGAGCGCTCGACGAGTCCGTCAACAACCGCGGCTCCCGATCCGGAGCACGAGGCGGTCTCAATCGGGTTTCGATTGCTAGTGGGGTGCTGAACGTCAATCGGGGCGATCCCCGCTCGAAGCGTCTTGGATTCCGTATTCGTGAATGAGGCCGAGAACCTGACTTCTGACTGTGTCGCGCGCGTCGGGCTGGATGAAAAACATCAGCCGCTCGACCGCTTCCACAACTGCTTCCGGCAGATCCGAAACCGCATCGGTGAGTTCGCTGCCATGCTCGTACATATTGTCCGTCAGCTTCTTGTCGAGGTCGGAAAGGATGCCCATCATCCGCACTCCAGATCGGTGCTGTGTTGATCTCAGTTCGACAGCGTCACGGCCAGGTCACCCTCCCCTGTTGCTGCCAGCCATCGATCACTGTTGCCCCGGCATTTCCGTGTTTTCCCTGGGATTTTTCTGGACGCCGGCAGCCGGGGCGGTATCCGCCGGGGCATTGCCGCCCTGGTTCTGCTCCGGCGCGCGTTTCAGCGGCGAGGTCTGCCATCCCATGTCAACGTAGAAAAAGCCGACGACGAAACCGACAATGATGACCGCCGCTATCACCAGCGAGATTATTGCGTTGCGTCGCTCCATTTGCGGCTCCTTCCATCGCCGAACAGCCCATGACGGAAATAGTTCCACAGGCAAGCGCCCTCAGTGAGGACCGGGTCTGGCGCTTGCCGGCCTGGCCTCCAGCGGTGGGGCGATCCGGGATTGGCGGGATTGGATTGAACCAGCGACGTTCCCATCCCGGCAGCGGGGAACAATCAACGAGCGGCGAGGTTTGGTAGTCGCACTTGCGAGGTTCTGCCATGAAACCTGCCGTTACCGATCATGTCGAAATCAAGAAATACGACCACCCGACGGGCGGCTGGGGATCCCTGTCTTCCTTGATCCGTAAAGCCTATGGCGAAGGCCTTCTGATGTCTGGGATATGGAGCACTCTGCTCAAGCAGAACAAGGCAGACGGCTATATGTGCGTTTCATGCTCATGGGCCAAGCCGGCAGAGCCGCGGCCTTTCGAGTTTTGCGAAAATGGCGCCAAGGCCACGCTGTGGGATCAGACGAAGCTGCGCTGCGGCCCCGATTTCTTTGCACGACATTCCGTCACCGAACTGCTCGATTGGCCGGATTGCGAGCTGGAAAAGCAGGGCCGACTGACCGATCCGTTGCGCTACAATGCCGTCACCGACCGCTACGAGCCGGTGTCCTGGAATGAAGCCTTCGCCGAGATCGGCATGGAACTTCGGCGCCTCGATCCGAAATCGGTGGTTTTCTATACGTCCGGCCGGGCCTCTTTGGAGGCTTCCTTCATGTATCAGCTGTTCGCGCGCATCTACGGTTCGTCGAACCTGCCCGATTCTTCCAACATGTGTCACGAATCGACCTCGGTCGGGCTTCCCAGATCAATCGGCTCGCCGGTTGGAACCGTACAACTCGAAGACTTTTCGCAATGCGACATGATGTTCTTCTTCGGCCACAACACCGGGGTGACGGCGCCGCGGCTGTTGCACCCGCTGCAGGAGGCCCGTGAACGCAATGTGCCGGTGTTCACCTTCAACCCCTTGCCGGAGCGAGGGCTCAAGCGCTTCAAGAACCCGCAGAATCCCGTTGACATGCTGTCGCCGGGGCCCGGCACGAAAATGTCCAGCGACTTCTTCCAGGTCCGCGGCGGCGGCGATATCGCCGCCATGACCGGCATCGCCAAGGCTGTGCTCGCGCTCGACGATGCGGCCCGCGAGCAGGGAAGCTCGCGTATCCTCGATATCGGGTTTATCGCGGAACATACGCATGGTTTCGCCGAATTCGAGGCCTATCTGCGCGCTGCCGCGTGGGATGACATCGTCGCCCGGTCGGGCATTGCGCGACCGGATCTGGAGCATGTCGCCGAAGTCTACAGCCGGTCCAATGCGGTGATCGGCAACTATGGCATGGGTCTGACACAGCACAGGCATGGCACCGAAAACGTGCAGATGTTGTGCAATCTGCTGCTGATGCGGGGCAATATGGGAAAACCCGGCGCCGGCATTTCGCCCCTGCGGGGTCATTCCAACGTCCAGGGCCAGCGCACCGTCGGCATATCCGAAAAACCTGAACTCGTTCCGCTCGACAAATTCGCCGAGTTCTATGCATTCGAGCCCCCGCGCGAGAAGGGCCTCGATACGGTCGAGACTTGCGAAGGCGTCATCGCCGGCTCGGTGAAAGGCTTTGTCGGCCTGGGTGGTAATTTCGTCCGCGCCGTGCCCGAAACCGGCCTCGTTGAGAAAGCCTGGCGCAGACTTGGCCTGCATGTCGAAATCGCGACCAAGCTCAACCGAAGTCATCTCCTGCCGGGGGCAGTAACCTATCTGTTGCCCTGCCTGTCCCGGTTAGAAAGAGATCGCCAGGCAAGCGGCGATCAGACCGTTTCCATGGAGGATTCGACCGCCTGCATCCATGGGTCCTTTGGATCGCGCCCGCCGGTTTCGCCAAACCTGCTTTCGGAACCGAAGATCGTCGCGGAGCTGGCCAAGGCCACCGTGCCAGACATGAGTTCGATCCCTTGGGATAAGTGGATTGCCGACTATTCTCGCATCCGTGATGAGATCGAGCGCTGCTTTCCACAGCATTTCCGCCAGTTCAACAAGCGGTTCCTGACACCCGGAGGCTTCCATCGCGACATCAAGGCATCGAAGCGAATTTGGGAAACGCCGAACAAGAAGGCCAATTTCAAGCCGCCCACCACGCTGGAGACAGATCCCGATATCGATGTCTCGGGCCAAAAGGTGCTGACGCTGATCACAGTGCGATCCAACGACCAGTTCAACACGACCGTCTACGGTTATGATGACAGGTTGCGCGGCATCCACGGTACACGCATGGTGTTGCTGATGAATGAGGCCGACATCCAGCGGTTCGGACTGACCGCGGGGCAGCAGATCGATCTCGAAACGCATGCCGATGACGGTGTGGAGCGGCGTGTGCGCGGCCTTCGTGTGACACCCTATTCCGTGCCGCAAGGCAACTGCGCCGGCTATTATCCGGAACTCAATCCCCTGGTGCCCCTATGGCATCGCGCCAAGGAGGCCCACGTTCCGGCCGTCAAGTCCGTTCCCGTAAGAATTGTTTGCTGAGGCCGGAGGCCTCGGTCCCGGCCGGAGAGACGTGTCCGGCGACCCCGCCGTTGGGCACAGAAGCGGCCGTAGCCGCCACTTGGCCTAGCCGCCACTTGGCCTAGCCGCCACTTGGCTTTGGAGATGCCGGCTGGGTTGGCTGCGTGCCTTGCTGCTCGCCGCCGGTGCTGGTCTGCGGTGTCGGGTTGGTGTCGGTCGTGGGATTCTTGTCGACCGGTTGGCTGTTCGTAGTATCCGTCTTGGACTTGGCTGGATCGGCATTATCGTTGCACCCCGCCAAGGCGAGCAATGCCGCCGACATCAATAGCACTGCTCTCATGCTGACTTCTCCTGGAGTTCGGGCGAAGCCGTCTGCCAATGACCTATTCGGTCGAACCGCACCGAAAGCCCTTGCTTGACGGCGCTTCTGGCCAGCAGATGGTCCAGTTCGGCATCTTCAATCGGACTTCGTACGACCTGGCGGATGGCTTTGCAGGCAAGTTCCGTCGAGACGAAATCATATCTCCTGCTCCTGGCTACAACATATTGTTCGACCAGCATTTTTACGCGCCTGAGCGCGATTTCTTCGGCGAATTGCATTTTGTTCCTCCTGCACGCCGAACTGCCGAACCGGTACGTTGTTCCCACCCCGGTCCAAAAACATGATCGTCGAGATGATTAAAGGCTCGCGCTTTCCAACAGAAAGCGCGAGCGGATCAGGCTGAGGGGGACCCGATCGTCCAGCATCAAACGAGGGGAGCGATGACGCTGCACGGCTACCGAACTCGCACGGACTTGAGTTGTTCCACTTCGCGGTCCCTGAGGTGTTCACAGTCGAATGAACCCTAAATCGGGCGGGCCGGAGTCACCGGATCGATCGAGGCCAGCACTGCCTGAAATCACGAAGAATGCGTGTCGGGACGAAGCGATGCCAGGTCGGCCAGGGTGTTGAGAAGGGCAGCGTCGCCTGCCGGCTTCGGCACGAATTTGCAGTTTCGGAAGGGTTTGGGAACGTCACGGGGCCCAAATCCGGTCATGAAGGCGAAGGGGATACCGCGAGCCAACAGTGTTTCGGCCACGGGCAGACTTGTTTCACCGTTCAATTGAATGTCCAGCAGCGCCACGTCGACTTTGCCTGCATCGATAAGTTGACGAGCCGCGGCGACCGACGAGACCGGGCCGATCACGGGATAACCCGCCGCACGCAGGCGAGACGCGACGTCTTCGGCGATCAGCCATTCGTCCTCGACCACCAGAACGCGCGGCCTGTCGTCGCTCACGGCGCCTCCTTGTGGTTTGCCGGAAACGCGATCTGGACGCTGAGGCCGTCCTTGTGGAACGCGGTCTCGACATGGCCGCCCAGCCTGTAATCAATTTCACCCTGCAACAAGGTCAGCCCAAAGCCATTGTCTAACGGCGCCTTGACAGGAGGGCCGTCCTTTTCTCGCCAGCCAAATGTGAAACTGTCATCGTCGATCGACCATTGCACACTGACCTTGCCGTCGGTTTTTGACAAAGCGCCATACTTGGCCGCGTTGGTGGCCAGTTCATGGATGGCCATACTCAGGGAAAGCCCCTGTTGCGGACCTAGTTTGACATCCTTGCCATCGAGTTCGATCCGCTCGATGCCGAATGGTTCGAGCTCCTGCTGGAGCATTTCCCTGACCGAGGCTTCCTTCCATCTCTCCCGGGTCAGCAGGCCGTAGGCCCGCGACATGGCATGCAGGCGGCCGATCAGCGCATCCGCGAACTCCTCCTTCGTATCAGAACTTTCCCGCGTGCGGCTTGCAATGCTGGCGATCACCGCAAGCATGTTCTTGACCCTATGGTTGAGTTCCGAGATGAGCACCTGCTGATGCTCTTCCGCCTGTGCCAGAGTGGTGACATCGACAAGTGTCACCACCACGCCCTGGATCCTGTTGCCCTTGTCGCGATAGGGATTGATGCGGACCATGTGGAACAGGCCCCTGGCATCGCGTGCCAGATGGTGATTCAGGATCTCGCCTGTCTCAAAGACCTTGTCGATGTGCTGCTTCAACTCGGGGTAGTCGAGCTGGCTAGACAGATCCGTCAGCGGCCGGCCGACATCGGAGGGACGCAGGCTGAAGAAGGATGACGCCGCCGGCGTGAAGGTACGGACCACAAGGCTGCGGTCGAGGAAAATGGTCGCGATGTCGGTGCTTTCGAACAGGTTGCGCAGATCGCCGTTGGCGTGGTCGAGCTCCTCTATCTTGGCCGTCAACTCGGCGTTGATCGTGTTGAGCTCCTCGTTGAGCGACTGCATCTCCTCCTTCGAGGCTTCGAGTTCCTCGTTGGTGGACTGCGCCTCCTCATTGACGGAGACGAGTTCCTCGTTCGACGATTTGACCTCCTCCAGCGCGGTCTCGTATTCCTCGATCGTCGATTGCAGGCGCTCCCTGGTGTCGCGCAGCTCCCGCTCGAGATCGGCGGTGCTGTCACTGTCACGGCCGCCGCCGTCTTCCTCTGAGCGGGCCTGGGTCGGCCCCGACGGTTCGAACAGGACGAGATAAAGCGGCTCGCCATTGCCACGTTCGGTGAGCGGTTCGATCGTGAGCTTGATCGGCTGGACCCGTTCGTCGTCTTCCTCTACGATGAGGTTTTCCCGCACCACTGTGCGGCGCGTCGTCGTCGCTTCCCGCAACGCGGCGCGGAGGTCCAGTCGCAGCCCACGCCTAGCCATCGTCAGCAACTGCCGGCTGGGAATCCCTTGCGGCGCTTCGAGATATCTGCCGGTCCTGGCCGAATAATAGACGACATCGCCCTCGGCGTTGACCAGGACATGCGGCGGAGCGAAGCGCTCCAGCACCTGCGCCTCGACAGCCTGGCGCAGCGGATAACCGGCGGCTCCCTTCCTTAAGCCGGCGCTTTCAGAGGGAAAGACGCCGGAACGGCTCTCACCGATCAAGGCGGGCAGCCTGATATGCGGCGAGGCATGCTCGCGCGCCTGGAAGAGACGATGTTTCTTGTCGACAGTGGCAAACAGATTGTCGTGCTGCCCAACGCTTTCGGAGGTGCCGAGGAACAGGTAACCGCCGGGCTTCAATGCATAGTGAAAGACAGGGATGACACGGCTCTGGATGCTCGGGCCGAAATAGATCAGCAGATTGCGGCAGGAGACCAGATCCATGCGCGAGAAAGGCGGATCGCGAATGACGCTGTGCGGCGAGAAGATGCACAGTTCCCGTATCTCGTTGCTAATGACATAGCTCTCTCCGTCGCCGTTGAAGAACCGCTGTCGGCGTTCGGGTGAAAGCCCTTGCAGCAGGGCTTCGGGATAGCGTGCCGCCCGGGCCACCGCCAGCGCAGGCTCGTCTATGTCGGTGGCAAATATCTGGACGCGCGGAACGACCGTAAGCGTCTCCATGTGTTCGCGCAGCAGGATGCCGATGGAGAACACCTCCTCGCCCGTGGCGCATCCGGGAACCCAGACCCTGACGGTGTCGCTGGCGGTCTTGCCTTCGAACAACTGCGGTATGATCTTTCGCTCGAGCAACTCGAAGGCATCGGGGTCGCGAAAGAAGTTGGTGACATTGATCAGCAGATCGCGAAAAAGGTTCATCACCTCGCGAGCATCTTTCTTCAGCCAGTCTATATAGGCGCTGATGGAATGGACCTGGGCGATCTGCATGCGTCGCTTCACGCGGCGCAGAAATGTCTTGGTCTTGTAGCCCGAGAAGTCGTGGCCGGAGTGGCTGCGCAGAATGGCGTATATCTGTTCTCGCACCTTATCGATGTCGGCCGTATGGTCGCCATCTTCTTCCGCCAGCCCTTCCAGCGTGTCGAAGCCGCGGGCGAAAGCCTCCAGCTTCGCCCCGATCTCCTCGGCGGGCACAGCGACGTCGACGAGCCCGCTGGCAATAGCGCTCTGTGGCATGTCGGGATTGCGCGGCCCGTAGCCGTCGTGCGCTTGCGCGACAGTGAGGCCACCCCGCTCCTTGATCGCCTTGGCGCCCAGCGTTCCATCGGAATCACCGCCCGACAGAATGACGCCCACGGCATATTCGCCCTGGTCTTCAGCGAGCGCACTAAAGAAGATGTCGACGGGTTTGCGCTCTTGGGTAAGCCCGTTGGGCCGCCGCAGGCGCAGCACACCGTTGGCGATCGCCAGAGTGACGTTTTGTGGCATCACGTAGACGTGGTCAGGTACAACAGCTATGCCATCCTCGGCCACAACGACAGGCATCTCGGTGTAGCGGCTGACAACTTCATGCAACAGACTTTCTCGCTTCGGGCTGAGATGCGTGATGATGATGAACGCCATGCCGGGCTGGCTGGTAACGCCTTTGAACAAGCCTTCCATCGCGGGAATGCCACCCGCGGACGCGCCGATGCCAACGATGGGAAATCTAGTCGATCGGGCAGTCACGGCATGTCCCCCTTTCGCCGACCCGACATGAAGTCTCCTCAAGGCCGGATCGAACAGGACATAACCATATAGCGCGCAAGACGTATGGAACAAGACGTCAGGGATGACGTTGAACCCGATATCAATGGTGGTTCAATGACGAAACGCTCTGCTGACATAAAACTCCGAGCGCCAGTGGTGTCAGGGGCGCCTGGATCGCTAGCAGGTTCCGATGCGGGGCCCGTCCCGAATCGCATGCTGATGCTTGCGAAGCGGTTGCAGGCGGCCCTGGATGACAGAATTCGGAAAGCAAATCCTCTGCATTCTAACCTCCGTTGCAAGAAAGGATGACGACGTGCGCGACCTGCGGGGGCTGCATATTCTGATAGTCGAAGACGAGTGGACGATGGCGGGAGATCTTGCGCGGTTTTTCAGCAATATGGGCGCCATCATTCTCGGGCCCGCCGCAACCGTCGAACAGGCATCCAAACATACCGAAACGGCCGAAGCTGCAATCCTCGATGTCAATCTCAATGGCCGACGCGTGTTTCCAATCGCTGATGAGTTGATGCGCCGGGGTGTCCCCTTCGTGTTCTTCAGTGGCGATGACGACATCGCCATTCCCGACCATCTCCGCTACGCCAGCAATCTGCGGAAATCCTCGGGCAGCCAGGCGGTGTTCAACGCACTCTTTCCCCCGCAGGCACCGGGGCGGGCGACCCCCGGACCGGACCCGTCCGACGACGTCTTCGCGCTTTTGCCCAAACTGCGACTTGCGGCGCGCCTTTTGCTGGGAGACGTCGACGCATCGGATCGGCTCGTCGAGAGGACGCTCGAGCAAGCGATCCGGGATGTCGACCGCAGACAGCCTGGTCAATCCACTGAAAACTGGCTCAACGGCATCATGCGAGAGATGGCGAAAACCCGCGGCGCAAACCTGATGCATTAATTTTACCCTCCCTCTCAGGCTGAAGTGCTAAGCCGCGGGGCCGTCATTGTTGACCACATCTCGACAACTGGGCCGTACAGATCAGCCGCTTGGCTTGTCTCATCAGTCCTTCTGATCGCGCTCGACGAATTTGTTGAAACGGCTGGCTTTCCCCTCCCCGGTCTTGGCCTGATACAGAAAGGCCAGATCGTTCTCGTCGAATATCCGGAAGAACTCGTCCCATTCGATGGGCTCGAATGCTTCCTCAGGCTCACCGAAGTCGATCCGCAGGATGCCGCCCTCGCCTTTTGTGCGCACCACTGCCGGCCGGCCGTCCCGCTCCTCGGCCCACTTGCGAATTTCGTCGTGGTCGGTGGTCGTTTGCGACTGAGACATTGAAATCTCCTTTGATCGGCGTTGCTCCATGGGACACGCGGGCTGTCGGGCGTCCTAACAGCACAAGGGCGTCAATGTTCCAGCACCGCGCCGTGATCGCGATGCCGGCTCCCAACGAAGTCCGCCAAAGGAACTTTGTTGAAGCAAGGGAACAAACCTTTTGCCGAAAAGTTCGGGGCGCCGAGGTTACTGGTCTGAGGAGTCGTCGTGAAACGCATATTGGTTACAGGAGGCTGCGGCTTCATCGGCCGGCATGTCGCACAGGAACTCGTCGAGCAGGATTATTCGGTTCGCATCCTCGATGCGCTGCTGGAGCAGGTGCATGCGGGCGAAGCCGTCGCGCTTCCCGCCGGGACCGAACTGATCAAGGGTGATGTCCGAGACCGGGAGGCGGTCGCCGGTGCGCTGGAAGGTGTTGACGCGGTCATTCATCTGGCGGCGGAAGTCGGTGTCGGACAATCGATGTACGAGATCGCGCGCTATGTCGGCGCCAATGATCTCGGCACCGCAACGCTACTTGAAGCACTGATCAAGCACCCGGTCGAACGGATCGTCGTCGCCTCGTCGATGAGCGTCTATGGCGAAGGGCTCTATGCAACGCCAGACGGCCGGCGCATCGACAATGCCCGGCGCAAGGCGAGCGACATCAAAAGCGGGCAATGGAATCCGCTGTCGCCAGAGGGAGCCCCCCTCTCGCCGCTGCCAACGGACGAAGAAAAGCCGGTCGATCTCGCCTCAATCTATGCGCTGACAAAATACGCACAAGAACGCGCTGTGCTGATCTTCGGCGAAGCCTATGGCATCGATGCTGTCGCGTTGCGCCTGTTCAATGTCTTCGGCGCCGGCCAGGCATTGTCGAACCCCTATACCGGCGTGCTGGCCAACTTCGCTTCGCGTCTCGCCAACGGCCAACGGCCAATGATCTTCGAGGATGGCGAACAGAAGCGCGATTTCGTCCATGTGCATGACGTCGCCCGCGCCTTTCGCCTTGCACTGCAGCAACGCCAGGCAAAGGGTCATGTCATCAACATCGGCAGCGGCCGAGCCTACGCGATCAGCGAAGTCGCACGATTGCTGGCCGAGGCCATGGGGACACCGAACCGCTCGCCCGAACTGCTCGGCAAAGCGCGCTCCGGCGATATCCGCAACTGCTTCGCCGATATTTCCAAGGCCCGTGAGCTGCTCGGTTTCGAGCCGGTGCGGCAACTGGAGAATTCGCTCGGCGATTTCGTTTCCTGGGTGCGTAACACGTCCGCCGTCGACCGCGGCGCCGACATGAAACGCGAGCTCGAAGAACGCGGGCTGGTGTCATGAACACACGCAATCGACGCGACGCGCCGGTCGCCATCGTCGGCGGCAGCGGCTTCATAGGATCGAACCTCGCCGACAGCCTGTTGTCGGATGGCGAACCGGTGCTGGTGATCGACAATCTCAGCCGTCCGGGCGTCCAGCAGAACCTTGAATGGCTGGCACAAAAACACGCCAGTCGCCTCACGGTGGAGACCATCGACGTGCGGGACGCCAACGCCTTGGCGCCGGCTCTGACGGGTTCAAAGGCAATTTTCCATCTGGCCGCGCAAACCGCCGTCACCACAAGCCTGGTCCAGCCGGGCGAGGATTTCGACATCAACCTTCGCGGAACATTCAACGTACTGGAGGCGGCGCGACTGAGCGGTGAGCGTATTCCTGTTGTCTTCGCCAGCACCAACAAGGTCTATGGCAGCCTGCCCGACGTCGCGGTCCGCGAGGACGGCGACCGCTATGTGCCTTGCGACAGCGTCATCCAGGCGAACGGCATCGATGAGGCTCGGGGCCTGGACTTCTGCACGCCCTACGGTTGCTCCAAGGGCGCGGCGGACCAGTATGTGCTCGACTACGCCAAATCCTACGGCATGCCGACGGCGGTGCTGCGGATGAGCTGCATCTATGGACCGCGCCAGTTCGGAACCGAGGACCAGGGCTGGGTCGCGCACTTCCTGCTCAGCGCGCTGACGGGACGCCCCATCACCATTTACGGTGACGGCAGGCAAGTGCGCGATATCCTGCATGTTTCCGATGCCGTCGCCGCCTACAGGGCCGTACTCGACCACATCGAGACGACCAAAGGCCAGGCATTCAATCTTGGCGGCGGCCCGGAAAATGCGCTCAGCCTGCGCACGCTGTTGAGCGAGATCCGTGGCCTGACCGGCCATGAGCTTTCAATCCGCCATGATGGCGAACGCACCGGCGACCAGCCCTTCTTCGTCGCCGACACCCGCAAGATCAAAACCGCGCTTGGCTGGATGGCCCAGGTTTCATGGCGCGAAGGCGTCCGCGACCTAGCCGACTGGCTGCAGCGCCACCGGCTCGAGCCTCACCCCGAAGCCGTGAGGTACGTCGCATGAAAATCGCTCTGGTAAACCCATTCTGGACCTACGACGACAGCATCTATTTCGGCTGCCGCCAACCACATCTGCCGCTGGAACTCGGCTATTCGAAGGCCCTGCTCGAAGCCGCCGGACATGAGGTGCTGATGCTGGATGGTCAGTTGCAGAAGCTCGACAATTCCGGTCTTTGCGAGCGGGTGGCCGATTTCGCCCCGGCAATGACTGTCGTCAGTACCGCGCCGACCTATCTGTTCTGGCGCTGCGCACCGCCGGAATTGCGCGTGCCGGCCGATTTCCTCAACCTTCTCGCCGGGCGCGGTGGACGCACGGTCGCCGTCGGGCCGCACGGCTCGGCCACGCCGGCGCCAACCTTGCGCAAGCTCGGCGTCGACATCGTCGTGCGCGGCGAATGCGAAGAAGTCGTCGAGCAACTTGCCCGGCGCGACGATTGGAGCGCAGTGCCCTCAACCGCTTATCTGCGGGATGCCAGGGTGGTTTCGAACGGCGGCGTCCACGCCAGCTCGTTTGTCGATCATCCACCCCTCGAATGGCCTGCGGACTGGATCGCAGCCCATTCGCACCACCATCACAGGTTCGATGACAATCAGGTCGGGTTCGGCGCGGAAGTCGAGGCATCGCGCGGCTGTCCCTACAATTGCAGCTTCTGCGCCAAGATCGATTTCCGTGATGCCTATCGCCGTCGAAACCACGAAGCGGTGGTCGCGGAGATCGATCGGCTGATTGCCCAAGGTGTCGGCTACATCTACTTCATCGACGAAATCTTCCTGCCGCAAAAAGCGTTGCTGGAAGCCTTGGTCGATCGCAATGTGAAATTCGGCGTGCAGACCCGCATCGATCTGTGGAAGCCCGAGCTGCTGGAATTGCTGGGCGCCGCAGGCTGCGTCTCCATTGAAGCAGGGCTCGAAAGCCTGACGGTTGAAGGCCGGGCGATGCTGGCCAAGCGCTGCCGGCTGGGCACCGAGGAACTTGCCGCGCTGCTCGTCGATGCTAGACGTCACGTTCCATTCGTTCAAGCCAATCTGATCGGCGTGGTCGAGGATGATCCCGCCCTGGTCGAGCACTGGCGAACCCACCTGATCGACCACGGCGTATGGGCCAATGAACCTGTTCCGCTTTATCCGTATCCGAGTTCGCCCAGCTATCGCGAGCTTTGGGGCGAACCCGACGACCTTGCCTGGGAGCGCGCCCATGATCACTATCTCGCATCCTTCCAGAAATTCAGTGACATCCAGGAGAAGCGGCCCCGGCCGCTGGCGGAACTGGAGGCGACATGTTGCGAACACTGACGCCGCGCTCGCGGCGCATCCTGATGACCGTCGATGCCGTGGGCGGCGTATGGCGCTATGCGCTTGATCTGGCACGGGAACTTGTGAATGGCGGCGACAGTGTGGTGCTTGCCGGGCTCGGTCCCCAGCCGACGAGGCAGCAGGCTGCGGAGGCAGAGACTTTCACCACGCTGATCTGGTTGAACACGCCGCCGGATTGGATGACCCACAACGGCGGCGACCTGGATGCGCTACCGCTAGAATTGCTTGCGCCCATGCGCGACCACGCCATCGACCTAGTCCATTTCAACGCGCCGACGCAGGCGGCGGGATTCGATGCGCCGTGCCCAGCCGTGGCGGTCTCCCATTCCTGCGTGACGACATGGTTCCACGCCGTCAGGAAACAGGCAGTGGATGGCGCATGGGCCTGGCAGAAGGAGCGCAACAGGCGTGGCTTCAATCGGGCCGACGCAGTCATCGTGCCGAGCCGCAGCCACGCCGACATGCTTGAGACCTGCTACGGCCCGATCGCGCGTCTGAGTGTCGTCGGAAATAGTGCCAGTCCGGTGCCGAAGGCCGAAAAGCGCCAACCGCTCGTCTTCGCCGCTGCCCGCTGGTGGGACGAGGGGAAGAATGCGGCGGTGATCGACCAGGCCGCGTCGCTGACGCAATGGCCCGTCTTTGCCGCCGGTTCGATGCACGGTCCGAACGGCGGGCGTACCAGCTTCAGCTATGCTGTTCCTCTGGGAGCACTGCCGTCTCACGAGGTGCGGTCCTTGATGGCGCGCGCCGGCATTTTCGTGTCGCCGTCGATCTATGAGCCATTCGGTCTGGCCGCGCTGGAAGCTGCCATGTCGGCGACGCCCCTGGTGCTTTCCGACATCGCAACCTATCGCGAACTATGGGACGGGGCCGCGATGTTCTTTGACGCGCGCAATCCGCACGACCTCGCTGCCGGCCTCAATCGTCTTTCCAGCGATGCCGAACTCAGGCGAGAGCTCGGCCAGGCAGCGATGCGACGGAGCCGCCGGTTTACACTGGCCAGGCAAGCGGCAGCCATGCGAGGCGTCTACGACAAGGCGGCCCTGGCTATGGCGGGGCGTTGACCATGCGCTTTTTGTTCTACACCCACTCGGTCGTATCCGACTGGAACCACGGCAATGCCCATTTCCTGCGCGGTATCATGCGGGATCTGATCGCGCGCCAGCACCAGGCAGTCGCGCTGGAGCCGTCCGACGGCTGGAGCCGTTCGAACCTGTTGGCCGAGAAGGGATCCTTCGCCATCGAACGCTTCCGCAAGGATTTCCCAGAGTTGATGCCGGTGACCTACAATGCCGGGTTCGATCACGAGGCCTGGATCGCCGAGGCCGACGTTGTGATCGTTCATGAGTGGACGGATCCGGAGCTTGTCGCACGCATCGGCCGTGCCCGGGCCGCTGGCGGCAACTTCATCCTTCTGTTTCATGACACCCATCACCGGGCCATATCGGCGACCGAGGCAATCTCGGCGCTACGGTTGGAGCACTATGACGGCGTCCTCGCCTTTGGCGAGACCTTGCGCGAGAGCTATCTGCGCGCCGGCTGGGGCAAGCGCGTCTTCACCTGGCATGAAGCCGCGGACGATCGCCTGTTCAAGCCGCACCCAGAGATCCATCCCATGTCCGATCTGGTCTGGATTGGAAACTGGGGCGACGATGAGCGGACTGCCGAACTCAAGGAATTTCTGATCGAGCCAGTACACGATCTCGGTCTCGAGGCCACTGTTCACGGCGTACGCTACCCCAAGCCCGCACTTGCGGACCTGGCCGCCGCCGGACTGCGCTATGATGGATGGATCGCCAATGCCGATGTGCCGAAGGCGTTCGCCGCGCATCGTGTCACCGTTCACATCCCACGGCGCCCCTATCGTGAGGGATTGCCTGGAATTCCGACGATCCGGATGTTCGAGGCGCTCGCCTGCGGCATTCCGCTGATTTCAGCACCCTGGTCCGATGTCGAGCAGCTGTTCAGGCCCGGCGTCGACTTCCTGTTTGCGGAGAACGGCTCTCAGATGCGGCAACACTTGCGGGCGGTATTGGCCGATGCGGATTTCGCGGCTTCCCTGGTGACTTCGGGCCTCGAGACCATTCGCTCCCGGCATACCTGCCAGCACCGCGTTGACGAGCTGTTCCGCGTGCTCACGGCATGCACGACCGAACATACCATCAACAACACCACCGCAAAGGAAGCCGCCGCATGAAGATGGCATTCTACGGATCGAGTCTTTTGTCGTCCTACTGGAACGGTGCCGCGACTTACTATCGCGGGTTGCTGAAGGCGCTTTCCCAATTGGGCTACGAAATCACCTTCTATGAACCCGACGTCTACGACCGGCAGAAGAATCGCGACATCGAGGCGCCTGACTGGTGCACTGTCGTCGTTTATGAAGCGACCCAGCACGCGCTGATGCAGGTCGCGGCACGTGCCGCCAGCGCCGACATCGTCGTCAAGGCGAGTGGCGTCGGTTTCGAGGACGAGGCGCTGCTGCGTGTCGTTCTCGACCACGCCCGCAGCGACGCGCTGGTGGTATTCTGGGACGTGGACGCTCCGGCAACCCTTGCCCAGTTGCGCGACGAACCGGACCATCCGCTCCATAGCGCCCTGCAAGAAATCGACCTTGTGCTGACCTATGGCGGCGGCGACCCCGTCGTATGGGCCTACCGTGCCATGGGGGCGAACGAATGCGTGCCGATCTACAATGCGCTCGATCCCCAAACACATTATCCGGTCACCAGCAATGCGCGTTTCGCTTGCGATCTGGCGTTCCTTGGCAACAGGCTGCCGGATCGTGAGGCACGGGTCGAAGCGTTTTTCCTCGATCCCGCATGCCAGCTGCCGAAACAGCGTTTTCTGCTCGGTGGATCGGGCTGGGGGGACAAGCCGCTTCCCGCCAATGTCGGCTGGCTCGGTCACGTCGGCACCCGCGATCACAATGCCTTCAACGTCACACCCAAGGCGGTTCTGAACATCAGCCGCGACAGCATGGCCGTAAACGGTTTTTCACCGGCCACGCGTGTCTTCGAGGCGGCCGGCGCCGGCGCCTGCCTCATCACCGATGCGTGGCTGGGCGTGGAACTGTTCCTGAAGCCAGGCGAGGAGATCCTGGTGGCGCGCGACGGCGGCGATGTCGCCGAGATCATGTGCTCGCTGACCTCCAGTCGGGCAAAGGCAATCGGCCAGGCCGCACTTTGCCGCGTGCTGGCCGATCACACCTACGCGTTGCGGGCGGACGTGGCCGATGCAGTCTTCAAACGTCACTTCGAGCAGGGGACCGTGGAGGCAGCGGAATGACCAAGCAATTGGACATAGTCTTTCTTGGCCTGTCGCTGTCCTCGTCCTGGGGAAACGGCCACGCCACGACGTTTCGAGGCCTGCTGAAAGGTCTGCACGAACTCGGCCACCGCGTGACCTTTCTGGAGCGCGAGGTGCCGTGGTACGCAAACCACCGCGATCTGCGCGATCCGGATTTCTGCGCCTTGCGCTACTACGAAACCACCGCGGAGTTACAACGCGACTACGCCCGGTGCCTGGAGCAGGCCGACATCGTCGTCATCGGCTCGTTCGTGCCGGAAGGGCGCGTGGTCATCGACATCGTCGCTTCACTTTGCAAAGGGCGCTTCTGCTTTTACGACATCGACACGCCGGTGACCGTGGCGCAGCTTTCAGCCGACGATTGCGATTATCTGAGCTGGCGGCAGATTCCTTACTTCGACGTCTACTTCTCGTTCACCGGCGGGCCGATGCTTGGCCGTCTGGTGGAGGACTTCGGCGCGCGCCGCGCCGAACCGCTCTACTGCTCGGTCGACCCGGAACGGCACCACCGGACCGGCGATCCGATCCGCTGGGATCTCGGCTATCTCGGCACCTACAGTGCCGACCGGCAGGCAACGCTGAACGCGCTGCTGCTCGAGCCCGCACGGCATATGCGGGACCGGCGTTTCGTCGTGGCCGGTTCGCAATACCCATCCGACATCATCTGGCCGGACAATGTCGAACGTATCGAACATCTGCCGCCCGCCGATCATGCCGCGTTCTACAACCGTCAGCGCTACACGCTGAACGTCACACGCAGTTCCATGATCGCCGCGGGATGGTCGCCCAGTGTGCGCCTGTTCGAAGCGGCTGCTTGCGGCACGCCCATCATCAGCGATCGCTGGCCAGGGCTCGACAGCTTCTTTCCTGCATCGGCGATCCACACCGCCGGGGAAACGGACGATGTCGTCGAGATCCTGTTCGGCGAGTCCGAGCGCACACGCCTCGCCATGGCCCGCCGGGCCCGCGAACGCGTCCTCGCATCCCACACCGGTGCGGCCAGGGCCCGCGAATTCGTGGCGGCGTTGACACAGCCAAGGGCGGCGGCCCTCGATTTCGACATCGGAAGCGCAGCATGACCAGCAGACAGGAGAAAACGGCGATGCGACAAACACGAAACGCGCGAAGGGCAAAGGCAGTGCTTGTTGCCGGCGGTGCGGGATTCCTCGGTTCGCATCTTTGCGAAGCATTGCTCCGCAACGGCTGGCGCGTGATCTGCGCCGACAATTTTCTGACTGGGCGCATGGAGAACATCATCTCGATCATGGACCATCCGGGTTTCCGGTTGATCGAGCAGGATATCTGCCGGCCATTGGATCTCGGCGAGCCCGTGGAGCGTATCTTCAACCTGGCATGCGCTGCCTCGCCGCCGCGTTACCAGGCCGACCCTATCCACACCACGCGAACCTGCGTGATTGGAACGCTCAACCTGCTTGAACTCGCTGTCCGATATGACGCGCGGCTGCTACAGGCCTCGACGAGCGAAGTGTATGGCGATCCGGAACAGCATCCCCAGAGGGAGGATTATGTCGGCCACGTGAACTGCACCGGTCCGCGCGCCTGCTACGACGAGGGCAAACGCACCGCCGAAACGCTTTGCTTCGACTATCTGAGAGCCGGCAAAGCCGACGTGCGCGTCGCGCGCATCTTCAACACCTACGGTCCGAGAATGGATCCGGCGGACGGCCGCATCGTCTCGAACCTGATCATGCAGGCGCTCGAGAAACGTCCCCTGACGATCTTCGGCGACGGCTTGCAGACGCGATCCTTCTGCTATGTCTCCGATCAGATCGATGGATTGAGGCGCCTGATGGATATCGATCCCAATCCAGGCAAGCCGGTCAATCTGGGCAATCCCGGAGAATTCACCATCGTGCGACTGGCTGCGTTGGTGAAGGCGATGACGGGTACCAAATCGGATCTGAGATTTCTACCGCTGCCGCAAGACGATCCTCGGCGCAGGCAGCCCGATATTTCGCGTGCAAAAGCGCTGCTCGGCTGGACGCCGAAGGTGCCCCTCAACGAAGGGCTCAAGCTGACGATCGATTATTTCGCAGCTCTCGAAGGCAGCCGCATCGGCGATCAGATGACGGGCTTTGCCAAAAGAGCGAGGCCCGCACCCGGAGGGCTGCAGAACCTTCCGGCGTGATGCGAGATGGCGCCGAACCTTTCCCGAGATCGTGCGGAACATCCGCCCAGGCTTGTGGTTTGGCAGGAGGACCCGATACGGAGGATCACCCTCATGCAACCCAAGCGCCCCTCGAGGGATATCGACCAGATGGCCGAACGCGAGACCGCTGCCTATCTGCGGCGCGCCTCGATTACCTATCTCGAGTGCTGCGTCAGCCTGATGATGACGCATCTGCAGCGCGAGGAAGTGGCCACTATTCTCGAGCAGGAAGCAGACATGCTGCGAAGGCTGGACTGATCGGAACGATCATATCCGGCATTCGTCCAGGAACCGTATCAGCGGCATCCTATATCGGTCTGCCATCTCGGCCAGCCTTGTTTTTTCCCCGCCGTTTTCGGATTGCGCAGCCGTGCTCCAGAGCCCGAGTTGGAATGCCAAATAGCATGGTTCGAAAAAGCCGATGTGGTCACGGTCGATGGGAAGTTCCATTCCTTCGACCAAGGTCCTCACATCGCTGTCGGACAGTCCATACTCGACGCGGGCGCCGGCAATGTCCCACTCAATCGGTTGGCAGCCGATCAAATCATGTGCCCGGCAGTGGTCAACAGCATCTGTCTTGAGCACCGTGCCATCTGCACGAACGAGAAACTCCCACGGTTGAAGCTTTCCGTCGATTTCAACGCGCTGCAGCACATGCGCGGAGGTCGGTTTCGAGAGCCAACCGCGCAACGTCGCTGCGCGTTTCTCGTCCAAGGCTTCCGACGCATTGGAAACAGCCATCTCCGCGAGAGCAAGCAATGATGCACCCGGTTCGCAAGTTCGAAGATTGAGCGCACGCCAGGTCAGGTAGTTTGTGAGCTCCGCGATCAGTCTTTCCCTGGGCAGCGGCGCCTGATCCATCGTGCTGCCGTCAATCCACCGTTCAACCAGAAAGCCATGGCAAAGCGCGACAACTTGCGATCCGAAGCCGGCTTCATGCAACATCGCCGCGGCTCGTTTCTTGCGCAGTCCGGTTTCGCCGAGGCCGGCGAATTTGACGAGCCAGCGGTCACGCCCGGCGGACGCCAGGAATTTACGCCGCTCGGTACCGCGTGGGCTCGGCGGCCAGCGTCCTTCGTCGGCATAGTGGGCGGCCCGCCACTCGCCACCAGATAGTTCGGTCAGGTTTAATTCCGGCCCGCCGACCGCCTCGGCCACCCAATCGCGCAGCGTGGGAATTTTCGAGTTTTCGGAGAAGGTGCATTCAAACGCCGTCGCCACATGTTTCGGACAGCGCGACCACGTTTCCCGAGCCTCCGGCGACGCTTCGCTGCCCGGGCCGCCTGAATGGCTGGGAAACAGGTGAATGCGGTCCGTATCGACATCCAGTTCACGCAGCCAAACGACAACGGCATGCATCGAACTGCCGGACAGGCCGGGACCCTCGTCGACAACGGCGAAACGCGCCGATGGATTGTTCTTCCAAGCGGTGATCGACCGCGGATCGGCGTTGATGTGCCTGTGGAAAGGATGGCCGATCGGACGAACGCTGAATGGCGCAGGCGCGCCAATCGAGGCCGCCACCATAGCTGCGAGCCCAAGGCCAATGCTGCGGACACCGATAACGCATGTGTTCGCATCGAGCCCCGACTTCTGCGCCGCGTCCAAATAGCTTTCGGGATAAAGCGCATAATGCGCATAACCCTCAGCGGAGCCGGTCAGAACCTCGGCCTGACAGTCGAGCCCGGCCAGCAGCTTGAGAAGTCCCGGATCGATGCCACCGCCAACGTTGAAACCGCTTCGCCACGACTTCGCTACCTCGGCGGCAAGCCCGACCAGCAGCCTGGCGCCTTGCTGTTGCCGTGGCGAAAAAATGTCGATGCCGCAGGTTTCGAAATCGACGTCGGCAAGCGCCTGAACCAGCTCCGACACGCTGATGAACAGTCCGACCAATGCAGCATGGCGTCGGATGCCATGAGACATCCGATCAAGTCTTACGGCCATTTCGCCTGCTGCTTCGCGAAGCTGTTGTGCGTCCTGCGTCCGCTTGTGGTCGCCGTAGACGATCATCGATCGGTTTCCAATGCTTGCCGTGCGGGAACGCATCGTATGCGGCTTCGATCCATGCTGTCTCGCGCAATTTTTCGATGGGCGGAGGAACATTCCGGCAAGCTGATGGTTCGGCGCCAGGAACTTACCTTTGAACAACATAGGGTGGCGGTTTCGTGGGATCGAAAAAGGTTCGTGTTGGTATCGTTGGGGTCGGCAATTGCGCATCCTCCCTGGTGCAGGGCCTCTCGTTCTATCGTCACGCTAAAAGCAACGAACCAATCCCTGGGCTGATGCATGCCGACCTCGGCGGTTACCATGTCGACGACATCGAGATTGTCTGCGCATTCGATGTCGCCAAGAGCAAGGTTGGCCTCGACGTCGCGGAAGCGATCTACGCCGCCCCCAACAACACGTTCCGCTTTGCCGACGCCATGACAACCGGCGTTCGCGTCGAGCGCGGACCGACGCTGGACGGGATCGGCAAATATTTGCGCGACGAGATTGAAGAAGCTCCCGAGCCGGTTGCCAATGTCACCGAGATCCTGCGTGACAGCAGCGCTGACGTGCTGGTTTCCTACCTGCCGGTGGGTTCCGAGGAGGCGACCTGCTTCTATGCCGAATGCGCACTCGAGGCCGGCTGCGCCTTCGTCAATTGCATACCGGTCTTTATCGCCTCACGTCCGGAATGGCGACGGCGCTTTGAGCAGCGCGGGCTGCCGCTGGTCGGCGACGACATCAAGAGCCAGGTCGGCGCGACCATCGTGCATCGGTTGCTAGCCAATCTCTTCCGTGAACGCGGCGTACGCATCGACCGCACCTATCAACTGAATTTCGGCGGCAACACCGATTTTCTCAACATGCTGGAACGCGAGCGGCTGGAATCGAAGAAAATCTCCAAGACACAGTCCGTGGCCAGCCAGTTCGATGTTCCCCTGGAGCCGGGCAACATCCATGTCGGCCCGAGCGACCATGTGCCTTGGCTCACCGATCGCAAGTGGGCCTATATAAGGGTCGAAGGCACGACCTTCGGCGGCGTGCCGCTCAATGCCGAGCTCAAGCTGGAGGTCTGGGATTCGCCCAACTCGGCCGGCGTGGTGATCGATGCGGTACGCTGCGCCAAGCTGGCGCTCGATCGCGGCATAGCTGGCGCGCTGACCGGTCCCTGCAGCTATTTTATGAAGTCGCCTCCGGAACAGTTCACCGACGCCGAAGCGCGGCAGCGCACGCTCGCTTTTATCGCAGGCAAGGACGAGCCTTTGCTCGATGCCGCAGAATGACGACGACCTTCTTTCTGATCCGCCATGCGGCACACGAAAATGTCGGCTCCTATCTGGCAGGCCGTATGGACGGCGTTTGCCTCGGCGATGCCGGTAAGGCGCAGGCAACGCAGCTTGGCTGCCGCATGGCCCGGGAGCCCATCGTCGCGATCTTGTGCAGCCCGCGCGAGCGTACCCGAGAGACGGCGCTGCCAGTTGCGCTCGCCTGCGGTGTCGGAGAAATCGCGATCTGCGCCGAACTTGACGAGATCGACTTCGGCGACTGGTCGGGAAAGACTTTCGATGAACTGAATGGCGACGCCAGCTGGCGAGCCTGGAATGATCAGCGGCAAGTGGCAAGGACACCGAGTGGCGAGACCATGCACGATGTCCAGCAGCGCGTCGTCGCGGTGATGAATGCTGTCCACGAGCAGCATCCGAATCAGTGTGTCGCCCTGGTCAGCCACGCCGATGTGATCAAGGCCGCCGTCTGCAAGGTCCTTGGCTTGCCGGCCGGCGACTGCTTTCGCTTCGACATCGATCCCGCTTCGATCACGACGATCGTGTCGGGGGACTGGGGGGCGAAGCTGATCCGATTGAACGAAGTTGCCTGACGAGGATTTGCCGGATGCAGATGGTCATTTTCGGTCTTACCGTCACGTCTTCATGGGGCAACGGCCATGCCACCTTATGGAGGGGACTGATCCGAGCCCTCGCCCGGCGCGGCTGGTCCGTTACCTTCTTCGAACGCGACACGCCCTACTATGCCGGAGCGCGCGATCTTGATCGCCTGGACGGCGGCAACGTCGTGCTCTACCCGGACTGGGAGGACATCCGCCGGGTCGCGGAGCAAACAGTCAAGCAATCGGATGTCGTTATCGTCACCTCTTATTGTCCCGACGCCGTGGACGCCTCGCGGCTGGCGCAGCAGGCAGGCCGCGGACTGCGTGTGTTCTACGATCTGGACACTCCGGTCACGCTTGCCCGCATCGAACAAGGTGAGCGTCCACCCTATTTCGGCCCTGAGGGTCTTGCCGATTTCGACCTCGTCCTGAGTTACACCGGCGGCTCGGCGGTCGACGCGCTGAAGACGGTTCTGGGTGCGCGCCATGTGCTGCCGCTCTATGGGCACGTCGATCCCGACCAACACCGGCCGGCAGAGAAGCGGGCCGAATTCGCCGGTGATCTGTCCTATCTCGGGACCTACGCGGCGGATCGCCAGGCCGGCGTCGAAAAGCTTCTGGTCCGCACCGCCGCGCGTCTACCGGATCAACGCTTCATCATCGGCGGCGCACAGTATCCGCAGGAATTCCCGTGGGGCGACAACATCTTCTTCGTCAGGCATCTGCCACCGGCCGATCATCCGGCGTTTTTCTCATCCTCCCGACTGACGCTGAATGTCACCCGCGAGGCGATGGTGCAAAAAGGCTGGTGTCCTTCGGGCCGGTTGTTCGAAGCGGCGGCATGCGGGGTGCCGATCATAACCGACACCTGGCCTGGCCTGAGCAGCTTCTTCGAACCCGGCAGCGAGATCCTGCTGGCCCACGACACCGATGACGTGGTCGCGGCGCTCGCCTTGCCGGCAGATGAACTCGATGCCATCAAAACCCGTGCGCGCGAACGGGTTCTGGACGAACACACTTCTGCCCGGCGCGCGGCGGAGCTGGACCACATTCTAAACGACGCCTTTCAAAGATCTCCCCGCGAACCGATGATGGAAGCAGTCTGATGTTGGGCATTGTGCCCGCTGCCGGGCGCGGCAGCCGCATTCAACCGCTCGGCTTCTCGAAAGAGCTGCTGCCGGTAGGCAGTCGGATCGATGGACAGACGGAGCGTCCCTGCGCGGTGAGCGAGTACCTGGTGCGGCGGATGGTGCGCGCCGGCGTCGACAAGATCTGTTTCATCATCGGATCGGGCAAATCCGACATTCTCGAATATTACGCCGCCGGCTATGGTGACGCTGCCGCTCTGTTCGTGGTGCAGCCCAACCCTGTTGGACTTTGCGATGCGATTTTTCGGGCAGCGCCTCTCGTCGCGCCCGACGAGACGGTTTTGATTGGTTTGCCCGATACGATCTGGTTCCCCGAGGACGGCTTCTCCTGCCTGCCGGATAGTTCCCTATCGTTTCTGCTCTTCCCGGTGGACCGCCCGGAATTTTTCGATGCCGTGGTTCTCGACGAGGGAGATCGGGTGAAGGAAATTCAGGTCAAGCGGCAAGACGCTGCCACGAACTGGATCTGGGGGGCGTTCAAGATGCCGGGCCGGATCTTGCACCAACTCGCTGCACTCTGGCGTGAACGGGACCGGCGTGACGAATATATCGGCACCCTGATCAATGCCTATCTGGCTGCCGGCGGTGAAGCCTACGGTGTCAGGGCCGGAGTCTCCTACGTCGATGTCGGCACCTTCAACGGCTATCGCACGGCTCTTCGGCTGCTCGAAGAGGGCGTCGCATCCGAACAACGCCAAACCGCCATGCTTGTGGGTGGAGCACACCCGCATGTGCCTGTCGTTCCCGGCGAAGGAGCCTGACCATGCTGCATTCCCATGCCGAAATCCGCCGCCGTATCGATGCTCTCGGCCCATGGTTCCACAACATGGAACTGGCCGGTGTCGAAACCGCTCCCAACCATTTTCTCGGCAATTACCCGCTGATCAAATGGCGCAAATTCGCCGAGGCCATTCCCGCGGATCTGACAGGCAAGACGGTGTTGGATATCGGCTGCAATGCCGGCTTCTATTCCATCGAGATGAAACGGCGAGGTGCTGCCCGTGTCCTCGGCATTGATTTCGATGAGGCTTATCTGGCGCAGGCCCGCTTTGCCGCCGAGATCGCCAATTGCGAGATCGAATTCCAGAAACTGTCGGTCTACGACGTCGGCGCCCTGCGCGAAACATTCGATATCGTGCTGTTCATGGGGGTGCTTTATCACTTGCGCCACCCGTTGCTTGCGCTCGACCTTATCCGTGAGCATGTCGCCGGTGATCTGATGATCTTCCAGTCCATGCAGCGCGGCAGCACCGATCTTCCCGAGATGGAAGAGAACTATCATTTCTGGACGCATGACCTGTTCGACCGGCCGGAATTTCCCAAGCTCCATTTCATCGAGCACCGCTATGCCGACGACCCGACCAACTGGTGGATACCCAATCGAGCCTGCACCGAAGCGATGCTGCGCAGCGCCGGTTTCGAGATCGTTCTGCACCCTGAGCAGGAGGTCTATTTCTGCCGGGCCGCAGGCGACCCGGCCAGTGGCGGTCCCGTCTACCCCTCGAAAGGACAGCGCCATGGTTGAAGCCGCGATGATCTGGAACGAGCCCAACAACAAATCGCATTGGGATCCCGAGCTCGACCCCGACTGGAGCCGCTTCGCCAGGATGGCAATCCTGGCGGCGGACGCAATCGCATCTGAAAACCCGGCTTTGACCAAAGTGCTCGGTGGCATCTCGCCGATAGACCCGGGATTCATCACCCGCATGAAGGAATTCGGCGTGCTGGATCATGTCGACGCCGTCGCCGTGCACGGCTTTCCGCTCGACTGGAACCTGTGGCAAATCCAGGAATGGCCGCAGAAGATCGGCGAGATCGCGACCGTCACCGACCTTCCCATCTGGGTCAGCGAAGTCGGCGTATCGACCTTCGGCGCCGAGGAAATCCAGGTCTGGGGGCTCAAGCGAACAGCTGAATTGCTGCTCGGCAATGCACCACGCGTCCAGTGGTACAGCCTCTACGATCTTCCGCGTGAATGGGAAGCAACGACGCGTCACCGCGAAGCCGAAGGCTCCTCTTATTACCGTCATTTCCATATGGGGCTGCTGCGCCAGGACGGCACGCCAAAGCCCGCGCTGGAGGAATTCCTGCGCTATACACCCGCAATGGGACTGGTGCAGTGGTTTCATTTCGAAGATCCGCGGCTGGACGACGCTGTCGCCTGGATGAAGCGGCTGGGTGTCACCAATATGCGTACCGGGCTTTCCTGGGCGGACAGTTTTCGGCCGAATGCGCTGGACTGGTTCGACCGGCAGATGGAAGCACTCGCCGATTTCGACGTGACGGTCACCTTCTGCTTCACACCTCAGCATCGCGGAATGATGCCCCACCACACCAGCCCGCCACTGGTGCCGGAGGAGTTCGCGGAATTCTGCTCAACCATGATCCGCCGCTATGCGCCTGGCATGACATCCGCCTCGCTCCCCACGCGGCGGGCCTCGGCCGCGTGAAATCGTCATGCTGCCCATGCATCAGATGCCGGACTGCGCAACACCACTGACAGGTGGGAATGCGGCGCAGGGCACCGGGACGCAACCGGCCGCGACACTCACCGTCCTCAATGTCGCCTACCCTCTCGCGCCCGTCGGACCCGACGCTGTCGGCGGTGCCGAACAGGTTCTGTCGATGCTCGATCGGGCGTTGGTTCACGCCGGCCATCGATCTATCGTCATTGCTTGCCGTGGCTCCAGCACGAGCGGCACGCTTGTGGAAATACCGGCCGAAAACGGCATGCTCGACGAGGCGGCGAAGCGCCGCGCGCAAGAGGCCCATCGCAAAGCGATCGCCGCTGCCCGCGCCCGATGGCCCATCGATGTGGTTCATCTGCACGGCATCGATTTCGACGCTTATCTGCCCGACGATGGTCCGACCTTGGTGACCCTCCACCTGCCGTTGGATTGGTATCCGGCCGCGGCATTGCGCCCGACGCGTGGCGACCTCTGGCTTCATGCGGTCTCGCCCAGCCAGCAGAAAACCGCGCCATCAGGCGCCAGGCTGACGGCACCGATTCCGAACGGCGTCGACATCCAAGCACTGAACCTGCCGCAGCCGAAGCGCGACTTTGCCCTGGTTCTGAGCCGGGTTTGCCCGGAGAAGGGCATTCACCTGGCGCTCGATGCAGCCAAACTAGCAGGCGTTCCGCTGGTCGTCGGCGGTAAGGTCTATCCCTACGAAACACATACGCGGTACTTTCGCGACGAGGTCCAATCTCGCCTCGATGGCCGCCGCCGCTTCCTTGGTCCGCTCGGCTTCACCGCCAAGCGACGCTTTCTCAACGCAGCGCGCTGTCTGGTCATTCCGAGCCTCGCAGCCGAGACCAGCTCGCTTGTGGCCATGGAGGCCCTCGCCTGCGGGACCCCGGTAGTCGCCTTTCCAAATGGTGCGCTTCCCGACGTCATAGAGCACGGCAGAACGGGCTTTCTCGTCGACACGGTCGACGAGATGGCCCAAGCCATTCTTGCGGCGCCCAGCTTGGATGCCGAGACATGCAGGGCCGAAGCGCGACGGCGATTTTCGCTGGAACGGATGATCTCGTCTTACATGGATGCCTATCAGGCGCTGGCACAGCTTGGCACTGGTCGCCGGCGCTTGGCTGCGACGCCGTGAGCAAAGCGGTGCTGCGCTGCGAAATCATCGGTGACCCCGCGCAGTTCGACGCCTTGACGCCGCACTGGTGGAAACTGTGGCAGCAGAGTCCCTCGGCGACGCCGTTTCAATCTCCCGCCTGGCTGGTGCCATGGTGGCACGCATTCGCACCCGGTGAACTGGCGACAGTCGCGGTCTGGCACGGCGGGGATCTGGTCGGGCTGGCGCCGTGTTACCTGGAGCATGGGACGGCTGGTTCGAAGCTGCTTCCGGTCGGCATTTCGCTCAGCGATTATCTGGACATCCTGGCTGTCCCTGGGATCGAAGCCGAGGTTGTCGGCGTTATCGCCGAGTCGATCTTCTCGATCGGGTGGGCGCAGTGGATCTTGTCGGACTTGCCGCAGGACAGCGTCGCCCTTGCGATGAAGCATCCCGAGATGGATCGGCCGACCGCCCATGCCGCCTGCCCCGTGCTCGCCATCGCCGGCGACGAAACGCTGGCAGGCTGCGTCCCCGCAAGACGCAGACGCCAGTTGCGTCGGGCGCGCCAGGCCGCATCAAGATGCGGCCGGATTGCGCTGTCATCGGCAAGCGGCAGTCCGCAAACCTTCCTCGATCAATTGATCCGCCTGCACAATGTGCGATGGGCCGAACACGGAGGGGGTGTGTTGGCCAACCCCGCCGTCGAGCAATTCCATCGGCTCTCGCTTCCCTTGCTCGATGCTCATGGTCTGGTGCGATGCTGGCTGCTCGCGATCGATGACAGGACCATCGGTGCCTATTACGGATTTTACCACCGCGGCCGTGCCTACGCTTATCTGGGTGGGTTCGACCCTGCTTATGCCGAGGAGAGCCCGGGCGCGATCCTGATTGGCCACGCAATCGTGGAGTCGATCCGCGAAGATGCGCGCGAGTTCGATTTCCTGCGCGGCCAGGAGGCCTACAAATATGGCTGGGGCGCCGCCGACAGGTGGACGATGCGCAGGGTCTGGACGCGGAGTTGACCCATGAGTGTAACCGCACCGAAAGGCGCCCAGCGCCGGACATCGGTCAGGCTGGCGGTTGAAGACTGCATGGCCGACGGCATTTGCGCCGAAGGTGTTCTCGTCAGGCTGGCGCTCCACCTGCCGCCCACAATTGGGGCAGCGGAATTGGCGGAGGTCGTGCTGAAAGTCCGTCCGGCGGATACCGGCGACGCGGCAAGATTGCGGAAGGTCGCCGGACTGCTGCGCTGCAAACCAGACGTCTTTGCCATGTTGCGAGCGACGGGCGGCGCCGTTCGCCATGAGCGCAATGAGGACGAGACGAATGCCGCTGTCGTCATGCGGCTGGCGTCCAGCTTCGATGCCGCGGCAGCGATTTCGGGAGCCGCGAGTGTCCAACTGGCATCCCTCGGCGATGAGGAAAGGCTCACAGCCACGACCAACGAAATCGTCGCATGGCTGGAAGCCCGAGAATTCACCGGAAGGGAACGGAGCATTCTCGACATCGGTTGCGGCATCGGCCGTTTCGAGCGTGCGCTGTGCAAATCCTTCAAGCGGATGGTCGGTATCGATATATCGTCGCGAATGATCTCCATCGCCTCAGAGCAATGCGCCGCACTCGGCAATGTCGAGTTACGACAAACCTCCGGTCTCGATCTGGCCGATTTCGACGATGCCAGTTTCGATTGCGTGCTGGCGGTCGACAGCTTTCCCTATCTGGTTCTGGCCGGCATGGCAGAGCGGCATTTCGAAGAAATTGCGCGCGTTCTGAAACGGCCGGGCTGGCTCGCCTTGCTGAACTATTCCTATCGCGGATCGCTTTTCTCAGACCGCGACGATATCGGCCGTCTGGCGCAAGCTCATCAATTGCGGGTCCTCATCGACGGTGAGAAGCCGTTTCGATCATGGGATGGCAACGCTTTTTTGCTCGCTCGGTGAGACGGAACATTACAGCACGATGCCAGTTCGGACGTCGAGCAAAGGGCACCAACGAGTGTCCTCGATTCGAAGGAGGAGCGCGGGCTGGACGGCAATCGGATCAAGTCCGAAGGATTACGCCGCTAATCGATTGCCGAAGGACTGAACGCCACCGCGCGGGCCTGTGGTCCGCGGGGCGACCAAGGAGCAAGGAAATAAACCTGTGCAAGGGTCCGCCGGTCAGCTTCTCGGCGGTGGACACAGGCTTGTAATGCCGGGCGCTTATCACCACACTACGATCAAGGGACCGCTATCAAGAGAATGTGATGTCTCGTTCGAGCGACGATACCGCGGATCCGCATGTCGAGATGGCGGTGGATCGGGAGATTGCCTCCCTGCTGGCAGCCATAGAGCAGGAAAAGATTCCGGACCGCCTCACCAAGCTGGCGATCGAATTGCAGAACGCGCTCGTCGAGAAGCGTCGGCGCGACGCGAACAATTGACTATCTGCGGCTGTCGACCTCGACGTCGAGCTGACCGTCCGACAGCTGGTTTCTCCTCTCCATCAATGTCTCCAGCGAACTCTCCCCTAGGAGTTCAAGGATGTTGGCGCGCGCACGGTTCAGGCGGCTTTTGACCGTCCCGACCGCGCAACCGCATATGTCGGCGGTTTCCTCGTAGCTCACTCCCAAAACGCCGATCAGCATCAGCACCTCGCGTTGGTGTTCAGGCAGTCTTTGAATGGCGCCGTGAACTTCCCTGCTCTGAACGGTCCATTCCTGGGTGGCTTCCGAAATTGGTCTCGAAGAGGCGCAGTCGAGCAGGCCTGGCGCCTCCCGGGCAGCGATCTTGACCCGGGTATAATAGGTGTTGCGCATGATGGTGAAGAGCCACGACTTCATTCGCGTACCGGGTTCGAACTTGTCGATGTTGGCGAGACCCTTGGTCAGTGTCTCCTGCACGAGATCGTCAGCATCGTCGGGGACGCGGCAGAAGGTGCGGGCGAATGCCCGCAGGGCGGGTATCAGGTCAACGATGGAAACTTCATTGGTTTCCTGGTCGGCCAAAAGGCAGCCTCCGGATGACAATGGTCCAGCTCCCAGCAGAAAGAGTGTGTGAACGCAGCCTCAGCTAAATGCATGGAAGTTTGGTTCGTTCCTCTTGCTGGAGACAACTCTTCATAATTCTTCGCGGGCGGAGATATCTGTCATGCGATCGACGCATACCATCGCCGCAGCAGTGACGCCTCCTTCGACAGTGGTATCTACAGCGTCCGCTTTTTTACGGGAACAAAGCCGTTCACCGGCAGTTTGATGGCTTGCCACTTCAACCTTCCAGTATCGATCGAGGACCTGTCATGGCCAAATCCGCTCGCCCCTCCGCTCGCCAATCGGCAAGTGGACTGGATCAGAATAGCGCGCGCGGAAATGGCGGCGAGTTGCACCAGATCGCGGAAGACGACACGCCTGTCCTTACCACGGCGCTCGGAACGCCTGTCTCCGACGACCAAAACACATTGCGGATCGGTGAACGCGGACCATCGCTGATCGAAGACTTTCACTTTCGCGAGAAGATTTTCCACTTCGACCACGAACGCATCCCGGAACGGGTCGTCCATGCCCGCGGCTATGGCGCGCATGGTCATTTCGAGACCTACGACTCACTGGCCAAATACACACGTGCCGACATTTTCCAGCGAGCTGGTGAAAAGACGCCGGCATTCGTTCGTTTCTCGACGGTTGCCGGCAACAAGGGCTCGTTCGATCTCGCCCGCGACGTGCGCGGCTTTGCGGTCAAGCTCTACACCAAGGAAGGCAATTGGGATTTGGTCGGCAACAACATTCCAGTCTTCTTCATCCAGGACGCCATCAAGTTTCCCGATCTGATCCACGCCGCCAAACAGGAGCCCGACCGTGCTTTTCCGCAGGCACAGACGGCGCACGACAATTTCTGGGACTTCATCAGCCTGATGCCGGAATCGATGCACATGGTCATGTGGATCATGTCGGATCGCGCCATCCCGCGTTCCTTCCGCTTCATGCAAGGCTTTGGTGTGCACACGTTCCGCCTCGTCAACGCCAAGGACGAATCCACCTTCGTCAAGTTCATCTGGAAACCCAAGCTCGGCATGCAATCGGTGGTCTGGAACGAGGCGGTCAAGATCAACGGCGCCGATCCCGACTTCCATCGCCGCGATCTGTGGGAGGCCATACAGGCCGGCAATTTCCCGGAATGGGAGTTGACGGTGCAACTGTTCGATCAGGCGTTTGCCGACAGTTTTGACTTCGATATCCTGGACGCAACGAAGATCATTCCCGAAGAGGTTCTCGAACCAATTCCGGTCGGTCGGCTGGTGCTCGACCGGATGCCGGATAATTTCTTCGCCGAGACCGAGCAGGTTGCATTCATGACGCAGAATGTGCCGCCCGGAATCGATTTCTCCAACGATCCGCTTCTGCAGGGCCGCAACTTCTCCTATCTCGATACCCAATTGAAGCGGCTGGGCAGCCCGAACTTTACCCATCTGCCGATCAATGCACCGAAGTGCCCGTTCGCCCATTTTCAACAGGACGGGCACATGGCCATGCGCAATCCGGCCGGTCGCGCCAACTATGAACCTAACTCATGGGGACTGGGACCGCGCGAGGATCCGCAGCGTGGCTTCCGTTCTTTCTCCGATGCCGAACAAGGGCAGAAAGTACGTCTGCGCGCGGAGAGCTTCGCCGATCACTACAGCCAGGCCCGGCAATTCTTCAACAGCCAGACACCACCGGAGCAGCGTCACATCGCGATGGCGCTGACGTTTGAACTGAGCAAGGTCCAGGCACCGGCGATCCGCGAACGCATGGTTTCGCATTTGTTGAACATCGATGAAACGCTGGCGACCACGGTCGCCGACAAGCTCGGCATCCGTGACATGCCCGAACCTGCCGAAGCCGCCGTTCCACCGCGCGATGACTTGCCGCCGTCGCCGGCGCTCAGCATCATCCAAAACGGGCCCGACAGTTTCGAAGGCCGCAAAGTCGGTGTCATGCTCAGCGATGGAGCCGATGTCGCGCTGTTCGAGGAACTTCGTTCCGCCATCGAAGCGGAAGGCGCGGTGATGGAGGTGGTTGCGCCCAAGGTGGGCGGCGTCGAAGCCGCCGACGGCACCCACATCGAGGCAAGGCACATGATCGACGGCGGTCCATCCGTTTTGTTCGACGCGGTGGTGCTGCTCCTCTCCGAGGCGGGCGCCGAGCTACTGGTCACGGAGGCCGCTGCGAAGGATTTCGTGTCTGATGCGTTTGCGCATTGCAAGTTCATCGGCTTCACCTCCGGGGCCGAGCCGCTCCTGATCAAAGCAGGCGTCGCTCCCGATGCCGATGAGGGGCTGAGGCGGCTGGATTCGGCAGCTTCGGTAGCTGCGTTTGTGCAGTCATGCCGCAAACTGCGGCTCTGGGCGCGGGAGGCGGCTGTCAAACTTTGATGCGATGGCGTCAGCTGTTTCCGTTGGCGCACCCGCACTCTTTGGTTTGCCGCCAACCCTAGCCGGCACCGCGGTCTACGAGCGATCTTCCTTGCTGGACGCTTGTCGCCGCTGCTTCTCCAGGACCTCGTCGGTCCCAACCAGCTTCTTTGCTCCGCCTGAAATGGTCGTGGACACCACCGAAGGCGGATCGCTCGCCGGAAAGGAATCCTCCAACCCCGCCTGCAGTTGGTCCTCGAGCGTGCGTGGTTCTTCGGACCGGCCGGGCGTTCTGCGCGTGTCGATCTTCTCCAGCGACTGTTTCTTTTTCGGCGAATCGTTAGCGTTCCGGACCAGGGCGTAAAGCTGCTCGATCGCGAGTTCCTTGATCGTTTCGAAATCGGCCCGATCGTCCTTGGCAGCCTCGATTTGATCAACCATGGCTTTCTCGAAGCGGTCGAGGCTGTCGCCTCCGCAGGCATGGGAAAGGCGCAACAGGGCTTCGTTCAGCATCAACGGAGCGAAATGTGCTGAAGCTTCAAGCCTGAGCTGCCTTAAACGGTCCGGAGTTGCGGCCTGCAACTTTGACATGGACAACCTCCTTTCTCCCACAAGCGTCTCAACGGGATTTGACCGCCGATGTTCCACCGTGCCTGAACATCTGTCATGCCATGCGAGCTACAAGAACCAGCTTGCCACCAATCCCGCCGACGCCGCAAAAATCGCCAAGGTCGTCACGCCGCCCAGGATGTTCGTGCTTGTGCTGTTGACCTTGTCGCCCATGATCTTGCGATTGTTGGTCATGATGAGGATGAGAAGCAGCAGCGGCGGCGTTGAAAATCCTTGCAAGATGCCGGACCAGACGAGAGCTTTCATCGGGTTGAAGCCGAAGAAATTGAGACCCACCGCCACCAGCGTTATGACCCCGATCGCGATGTAGAATTTGGGAGCCTGCCGGGGTTTGGCATGCAGGCTATTCTTCCATCCCATCGCCTGGGCGAAATCGAAAGCAGCGCCAGCGGTCATGATCGGCACGGCCAGGAAGCCGACGCCAATTACACCGGCCGCAAAGAGAATGCCGGCAGCGTCGCCGGCAAGCGGCCGCAGCGCTTCGGCCGCCTGTGCCGCTGTCTCGATCTGCGTGTGTCCGGCCTTGTAGAGCGTCGACCCGGTCGAAAGGATGATAAAATACATGATCAGATTGGAGAACGTCATGCCGATCAGGATATCGCGGCGGGATCGGCGCAGTTCACCCTCGGTGGCGCCTTTGCGCTCTTCGAGGCTCGTTCGACCCTTGGCGATCTCCTCCTCCACCTCCTGATTGGACTGCCACGTGTAAAGGTATGCGGAGAGAGTGGTCCCGACGATGGCGACGAGGATGGACAGGTACTCTCGGCTGAACTCGATTTGTGGCAACAGCGTGCCACGCAGGACGGAAGCGGCATCCGGTTTGGCAAGTACCGCGGAGACCACATAGGCAAGCAGAGCCAGAGCCAGCCACCGGAACACATTTCGGATCAATTTGTACGATCCGAGCACCTGCAGGGCAAAAATGACGACCGCAACGGCAGTGACGACCAACGGAGCAGGCAGCGGAACGAACAGCACAATAGCCGCCGACATGGCGCCAAGGTCGGCGGCTGCCTCGATCGTGTTGCCGATCAGCACGCCCACCAGCACGGACCATAGCAGCCAACGCGGATAGAAGTCCGATATGACCTGGAAAAGCCCGCGACCCGAAACCTGGCCAAGTTTGGATGAAAGGTAGACGACGAGATACATCATCGGCAGCGTGACAGGTGCCGTCCACAGCAGGTCGGGGCCGAACCGCGCTCCGGCGCTGGCGTAGGTACCGATGGCCGAGCAGTCGTCATCGGCCGCGCCGGTGATCAGGCCAAGCCCAAGCGCCCGAACGACGTCGCCCCCTTTTCGCCTGCTTTCCCTTTGGCCAGCATTCTCAGGCGGCTTGTTCATTGAAGGCGCGTCTTTACCGAGGCCACGCAAGAAATCATGACGAACATTCCAATCGGATGGCGATGAAGCGTTGCAGCTGCATTGAGATCGAGGTTCGAACCTCCGGTCAGGTTTTTTGTTCCTGGACACGGTCCCGGCCCGCGACGGCGGCGGAGCCGAACGTCAAAGCGAATGCTCCGTCCCCCTGAAGAAGACAATGCTTGTGTCGAAGCCAATCCTTCAGGCGACGTGGCACAAAAGCTATTTCTTGAAGTCAGCGGCTCGTACTGCCGCCGATCACCATCCGCACGCCGAGGCCGATGATGAGACAGCCGGCGAGCCGCTGCTGCCAAAGCCTTGCGCGAGGGTGCCGCATGACCCATGCGCCGACCGCGCCCGATGCCAAGGCGTAGGCTCCCAGCACCAGCACACCGGTTATCTTCTGTGTTGCGCCGAGCAGCACCAGTTGCAACGTGACGGAGCCCCTATGCGGGTCGACAAATTGCGGCAGGAACGCAACCATGAACATCAAAGGCCAGGGATTGCTCAGATTGGCGATCATTCCTTCCCGGGCGGCGGCGAGCGGCCGCAGGGCCTTGATGTCACCTGTGGGAATGGTTGCCGAGGCTGAAAGCAGCAGCCGGAAACCCAGCCACATGATATAGGCCGCCCCGGCCCATCGAAGCAGATTGAACGCCACCGGCGAGGCGTGGACAAGCGAAGACAGGCCGAATGCAATCAGCGGAAGCTGCACCAGTCCGGCGCCCAGCGTCATGCCGAGTACCGTGAACAACGCCACGCCGCGCCCGTGTCCGATGCCGCGGGCCATCACCAGCATGCTGTCGGGGCCTGGCGGCACCTGCATCAGAATGACGGTTCCGACAAAAGCTGTCCACAATGAGAGGTCGATGGGGCATCTCCTTTCGCGCCGCCGATGACATCAAAGGGGCCAGCCGTCACCGGGTTCCGGCGGCAAATGAAAATGTCCATCGCGAAGAACCAGCCTGATGGAACGCGGTGCAGTCCTGGAAGTTGAAAAGCCAGAGCCGTTCCTGAACCGGTTTTGGAGGCCTGATCCGTGCATGAACCGATAAACGCCTTCCCGCTCCCGCTGGATACGTCTCCGATGGAGGCCAGGCTTGCCGATGCAATCCCAAGGGATGGGAACCGCTGGCAGTACGAGCCTAAATGGGACGGATTCCGCTGCCTTGCTTTCAAGAGCGACGACACCGTTGACCTGCGCGCCAAATCCGGCAAGCCGCTCGGCCGCTATTTTCCGGAAATCACGGAGATCCTGCGTGACCTCAAGCGCGGGCATTTCGTCATCGACGGCGAGATTGTCATCGAGGTGGACGGTGAGCTTTCCTTCGAGGCGCTGCAGATGCGTCTTCACCCGGCACAAAGCAGAATCCGCAAACTGAGTTCGCAGACGCCTGCCAGTCTGATCCTCTTCGACATGCTTGCCAGGCCGGGCGGCGAGGTCATCACGGGCAAACCACTTGTCGAAAGGCGGCGAGCGATCGAGGACTTCGTGACCTCCTCGAACAGTCCGGATCTTCGCCTGTCGAAGTGCACTTATGATGCAGCGACGGCGGCTCGATGGCTGAACGGGGCCGGCCATGCATCGACCGACGGCATCGTGGCCAAAGTGCTCGACGAGCATTATCTGTGCGGCGAACGTGCGATGGTGAAGGTAAAGCCGAGGCGCACCGCCGATTGCGTTGTCGGCGGTTTCCGCTATCTCGCGGGTAGCCGTGAGGTCGGCTCACTGCTCCTCGGCCTCTACAATGACGACGGCAAGCTCGATCACGTCGGCTTCACGTCGACCATCGCCAGGACCGACAGAGGAGCGCTCACGCGCCGGCTGGAAGGGCTGCGGTCAGAGCCCGGATTCACTGGCAAGGCGCCCGGCGGCCCGAGCCGCTGGAGCACGGAGCGCAGCGGACAATGGGAGCCTTTGGAACCTGAACTGGTGGTGGAGGTCCGCTTCGACCACGTCACCGGCAATCGGTTTCGCCATGGCACCAAACTGCTGCGCTGGCGCCCCGACAAGGCGCCACGGCAATGCACGTTCGAGCAGATCGAATAGACCGCCCCAGGGAGATCGCCCCAGAAACCTGTCACGATTTATTGCGACGAAGGAACCAACTCGGGATTCACCGGTTCGGACACCATCCACCCGGAGCTACCCTGACATGCCGAATGCAGCAGAAATTCTGATCGACACACTCGTCGCCTGGAACGTGGAGGTGGTGTTCGGCTTGCCGGGAGACGGCATAAACGGCGTCATGGAAGCGTTGCGGACGCGGCGCGACAAAATTGCCTTCGTTCAGGTCCGGCATGAAGAGTCGGCTGCCTTCATGGCATGTGCATATGCCAAGTGGACAGGAAAGCTGGGCGTGTGCCTCGCGACGTCCGGCCCCGGCGGAACACATCTTCTGACCGGCCTCTATGACGCCAAGCTCGACCAGGCTCCAGTGCTGGCGATTACGGGCATGCAGTTCCACGATCTGATCGAGACGTTCACGCAACAGGATGTCGATCTGACGCGCGTGTTCAACGATGTCTCCGTTTATAACGCCCATGTTGCCGACGCCGCGCATATGGAAAACGTCGCCAGCCTTGCCTGTCGAACCGCGCTGGCGCGCAAGGGCGTCGCCCATCTTTCGATTGCCAGCGACATCCAGGAGCAGGAGCGTGATCCGTCGAAGCGCTCCAAGCGCAATCGCCCGGCGCACACGCCGCAGGATATGTTCGCCGGTCACAGCGTACCGCTGGACGTTGAGCTCGACAAAGCCGCCGCCATTCTCAATGACGCTTCGCGGGTTGCGATCCTGGCCGGACGCGGCGCCATCGGCGCGGCAGCCGAACTCGAATATACGGCGCGCCTGCTGCAGGCGCCTGTCGCGAAGGCCTTGCTGGGCAAGGCGGTGCTGCCGGACGATCATCCCTACACCACCGGCGGGATCGGTATTCTTGGAACCCTGGCTTCGCAAGAAGCGATGGAGAGTTGTGACGCGGTGCTGATTATCGGTTCGACCTTTCCCTACATCGAATACTACCCGAAGCCCGGACAGGCCCGTGGCGTCCAGATCGACTGCGATGCGCAACGGATCGGCTTGCGCTTTCCAGTCGAGGCCGGCCTTGTCGGCGACGCGGCAGAGACATTGCGCGCGCTCAACCGGCGCCTGACGCAAAAGCCCTCGGATGAATTCCTGCGCCGTTCCCAGGAGACCATGAGAAAATGGCGCGAGATGATGCGGCAGTCGGAAGACATGCAGGCGCAACCATTGAAGCCACAAGCGATTGCCCGGGCTTTCGGACAAAGATTGGCCGACGACACAGTGCTGGCCACGGATTCCGGTCAGAATACGGAGCTGGCCGCCCGCCATGTCGATCTTCGCAGCGGCCAGGCATTCGGGGTGTCCGGATCGCTGGCGTCGATGGCGTGCGGTCTGGCCTACGCCATCGCTGCCGGCATAGCTTTTCCCGGTCGACCGATTGCCGCTATCGTCGGCGATGGCGGCTTTGCCATGCAGCTCGGCGAATTCTCGACGGCGGTGCGCTACAAGATCCCGCTCAAGGTTCTGGTGATCAAGAACAACATGCTCAATCAGATCGCCTGGGAGCAGATGATGTTTCTGGGCAACCCGCAATTCGGTTGCGAATTGCAGCCGATCGATTTTGCCAAGGCGGCAGAAGCAATGGGCGCAAAGGGTTTTCGCATCGAGCGGGCCGATCAGATCGAGACGGTTCTCGACCAGGCTTTCGCCACGCAAGGCCCTGTCGTGATCGAAGCGCTGGTAGATGCCTATGAGCCGCTGATGCCGCCCAAAATGCCGGCAGACTACGCCAAGAACTTCCGCCAGGCCCTGCCGCGGACGCCGGGACACGAACGCATAGAAGAAAATATCGCCCGTGAGCCGGCGAAATCGATGATGGATGCCTAGAGGCGGCGCAGGGAGGTGGAACAGCGCGCCTCAGTGGCTTCATTCTGAATCTTTCCAGATGAACCCGCGCTCTTCCGGATGACGGATGCGGATCATGAGCTTCGACGCGCTCTTTTCGACCTCGATTTGCTATGGCAACGGCGCTCCGCAGGCTGGTTGGACTCTGGCGCTACCCATCACATTGCCACTGGCGGCAATCCTTTTGCTGTATGTTGCCGGCGCTGGCCGGCTGTGGCGACGGAGCGGACGTGGACGTCGCTTGCGATCGCGGCAGGCCTTGCTGTTTGCTGCCGGCTGGTCCGTCCTGGCGTTCGCCCTTGTAAGCCCGATCCATGCATTGGGCGAACATGTGTTTGCGGCGCACATGATCGAGCACGAATTGCTGATGGCGGTCGCAGCGCCTCTGCTGGTTGCCTCCCGCCCGACGGCGGCGATGATGTGGGCCCTGCCGGTACAGCTGCGCCAGATATTCGGAGCGGCCGGACATGCAAATGCGCTTCGGGCGGTCTGGGCGTTCATCAGCCGTCCTGTGGTCGCGACCGTCCTGCACGGAGCCGCGATATGGATCTGGCATGTCCCGGCGCTGTTCGAGGCTGCCCTCCAGCAGGGCTTCCTGCATTATGCCCAGCACGCGAGTTTCCTCGGTAGCGGGCTTTTGTTCTGGTGGGTGCTGCTGCCTCGCCTTGGCCGCGAGCAGGCTTGCGGCAATGCCGTGATGCATCTTTTCTTCACCTCCCTCCACACCGGGCTGCTCGGGGTGTTGCTCGTCGTCTCGCCCAGGCTGTGGTATCCGGATAATGCGATCGGCTCGGATTTATGGGGGCTCAACCCGCTCGAGGACCAGCAACTTGCAGGCTTGATCATGTGGATTCCCGCCGGCCTGATCTATGGCGGGGCCGCACTGCTCCTGGTCGCTCTCTGGATTCAAACGAGCGGTCGGCGGCAACAGGCTTTCCAGCAGTTGCGCATCGTCTAACCCGCACCGCTTCGCGTCGGTTTTCAGCCGGGGGGTGTTGCCAAGCATCCTTTTTCAGTCAGCCGCGTTATGGCCTTGGCAACGATGGTGGATCCTTCATGGCGAGGTGCATGAGTCCGTTGGCCAGCTCTCGCAGGCTGACACGACCGCGAATGTCGCTTGCCCCCACATGTCCTAGGCAAATCTTGCCTGGCACCGTTCAGGGAACGGCCGCGCAACGGCGTTTGAGGGCGATCAGCGCAGCGCCGATATTGGCCTTGGCAGGATGCGGCGACAAGCAATCGGCCCTCCATGCACACGGTGCGAATGCCCGGAGAATCCTTGATCTGATCTGGTCTTTCAGCGCAATCGCAGTGGCCACGTGGCTGCTTGTCATGTTGATCCTGGCGGCAGCGCTTTTGCGTCGTCGCCTGTCCGAGACAACGCGCTCGCCGCTCGAGATCGATTCTCGTCAGGAGCGCCGATTTGCTCGCGTTGTCGGCAGCGCCATTGCGTTGACCGTTCTGGTGCTCGTCATGATGACGATAGCGAGTTTTTTCGCCGGCAAATCCATTGCTTCGCTGAGCGGAACGGAAACGCTTGCCGTGCGCATCACCGGGCACCAATGGTGGTGGGAGGTCCGGTATCCCGGAGATGATCGGTCCCAATCGATCGTCACGGCAAATGAAATCCATGTCCCGGTTGGCGAACCGGTCAAGGTCGAACTCGATTCGCTCGATGTCATTCATAGCTTCTGGGTGCCGAATCTTGCCGGCAAGCGCGATCTCATTCCGGGCCGGCCGAGTGAGCTCACACTCGTCGCCGATAAGCCCGGCATCTATCGTGGCCAGTGTGCCGAATTCTGCGGCTATCAGCACGCCCATATGGCCATCACCGTCATCGCGGAAAGCCGCGAAGCGTTCGAAGCATGGCAATCCAGGCAAAACGCCGTCGCATCCGCGCCTGGCGGCGACGAAGAGCGCCGCGGCCAACAGGCATTTCTGTCCACCGGCTGTGCGCTCTGCCACACGATAAGAGGCACGCCTGCCAGCGGAACGGTGGGACCTGACCTAACTCATCTCGCCAGCCGACGCGCACTGGCCGCGGATACGCTCGCCATGACCCCTGGCGCGCTCGCCGCTTGGATCGCCGATCCACAGTCGATAAAGCCCGGCGCCAAGATGCCGCGCATTGCCCTTAGCGCCGACGATCTCAACGCGGTCGTCACCTATCTCGGAAGCCTCGAATGAGTGGCCTTGCGGGAAAGCTGGCCGAGCACACTCAGGAGGCCCTGAAAGGCATCCGTGACACCGGTCTCGAAGAGGTGAGACTGCGCGCCTTTCTGGCGCATGCCTGGCGAACGCCGAAAGGCTTCTACGGCTGGCTGGTCACGGTCGATCACAAGCTGATCGGACGGCGCTATATCGTGACGGCTTTCCTGTTTCTCATCCTTGCGGGTCTGTCAGCGCTCGCCATGCGCTTCCAGCTTGCCCAGCCTGAGGCCGGCCATATCGGTCCCGATCTCTACAACCAGCTGTTCACCATGCACGGCACGACGATGATGTTTCTGTTTGCCGTGCCGGTGATGGAAGCTTTCGCCATTTACCTGGTGCCGCTGATGATCGGCACTCGCAATGTCGCCTTTCCGCGGCTCAATGCATTCAGCTACTGGGTCTATCTTTCCGGCGGGCTGATGATCTGGATCGCCTTCGCCTTCGAAACCGGTGCGGATGCCGGCTGGTTTTCCTATGTGCCGCTCGCCGGACCCGAATATGGCATCGGCAAGCGCCCCGATTTCTGGGCGCAGATGGTGACCTACACCGAAGTGTCCGCCCTCGCGGTAGCGGTCGAGATCATCGCGACAGTTTTCAAACAACGTGCCCCCGGCATGTCGCTCGACCGCATCCCGCTCTATGTCTGGTCCGTCCTCGTTACGGCTTTCGTCATCCTGTTCGCCATGCCGGCCGTGATGGTCTCGAGCACAATGCTGATCCTCGACCGCCTGGTCGGCACAAAATTTTTCGACCCCGCAGCAGGCGGCGATGCACTGCTGTGGCAGCATCTGTTCTGGTTCTTCGGCCATCCCGAGGTCTATATCATCTTCATTCCGGCGACCGGCTTCGTTTCCGCGATCCTGCCGACCTTCGTTCGCCGCCCGGTGTTCGGCTATCTCGGGATCGTGCTGTCGTTGATCGCGATCGGTTTTCTTTCCTTCGGCCTGTGGGTGCACCACATGTTCGCTACCGGCCTGCCGCAACTCGGCGAGAGCTTCTTCACCGCTTCCTCGATGATGATCGCCATTCCGAGCGGCGTTCAGATCTTCTGCTGGATTGCGACGATCTGGGGCGGCCGGCCGATCTTCGCCACGCCCATGCTTTTCGTTCTCGGCTTCATCTTCACCTTTGTGATCGGCGGCCTGACCGGCGTCATGGTCGCCTCGGTGCCGCTCGACCTGCAGGTGCACGACACCTATTTCGTGGTTGCCCATTTCCATTATGTGCTGGTCGGGGGCGCCGTCTTCCCCCTGCTCGGCGCCGTTTATTACTGGTTTCCCAAGATCACCGGACGCATGCTGTCCGAGAGGCTCGGCCGCTGGAATTTCTGGCTGGTCTTCCTCGGGTTCAATCTCACCTTCTTCCCCATGCATATTCTCGGTCTGCAAGGCATGCCGCGCCGCGTTTATACGTATCCGCCGGCGAGCGGCTGGGGAGAGATGAACCTCTTCATCAGCCTCTCTTCGCTGGTGGTGTTCGCGGGCTTCGCGCTTTTCTTCCTGAATCTCTTTCTCAGCCTCCGCAACGGCCGCATTGCAGGAGACAATCCCTGGGGCGCGAGCACGCTCGAATGGGCGACGACGTCGCCGCCGCCCTCCTACGATTTTTCGCGGCTGCCCGTGGTAACTCACCGCGAACCGCTTTGGGCCGAGCCCGATGTGCTCCCAGTGGTCGAAGGTCTGCGTGTCGACGCCCGCGAGGTGCTCGCCGGCACGGTCGCCGATGCGATGCCGCAAGTAAGGGTACCATCGGCTGACAACTCGATCTGGCCGTTGCTGTCGGCCATCGCAGTCGGCGGCGCATTTCTCGGTTCGATATACACGCCGTGGGCGGTGGTCTGGGGAGCGATCCCGGTTTCGATCGGCTTCATCTGCTGGTTCTGGCCGAAAGGCGAACCGGAGGACGAGGAATGAGGCACCGCCCCGTCGCCGACGTCAGTCACCTGCCCACATACGATTTCGGGTCAGCGAGCCCGATGTGGTGGGGAACCCTTGCCTTCATTGCCCTCGAGGCAACCGGTTTTGCCTTGGCGATAGGCACTTACTTCTATCTGGCCGTGCTGGCCCGGCATTGGCCCATTGGGGCCCCTGCGCCAGATCTGCTGCCGGGGACGGCAGTACTGGTTATTCTGGTTGCGAGCGTCGTGCCCAACCACATGATCGAAGTTTGGGCACGTCGCCAGGACCTGGCGAAAGTTCGCCTTGGCATGGTCGTCATGTCGATCGTCGGCATTCTTCCGCTGATCGTTCGCATCTGGGAATTTCCGGCTCTGCGGATTTCCTGGGATCAGAACGCTTACGGATCGATCGTCTGGTTCCTGCTCGGGCTGCATACGACGCATCTCCTTACCGATGTCGGCGACACGATCGTCCTGGCGGTTCTCATGTTCACGCAAAAAGGCAAGGCAGGCCGCCGCTTCAGCGACGTCTCGGACAACGCCTTCTACTGGGACTTCGTCGTCGTCTCATGGGTCGTGCTCTATCTTGTTATCTATTGGGCTCCGAGGATGTGAGATGCAGGCGATCCGTACCGGCGTTTCCTGGGCAGGCCTGGTCAGCGGACCAGTTGCGTGGGCAATAACGCTGCAGCTCGATTATTCGATTGCATCCTGGCAATGCCATGCCGGCTTTCGTCCCACTGCCTTGTTCTCGTTGACAGGCGCCGCGGTCGCCCTGGCAGGCGCGCTGCTGTCGTGGCACGCCGTTCATGACCGCGGACATGGTACGGTTCCGCCCCGGAAGGCGCGCACGCGCGCATTCCTTGCCAGGACTTCCGTGGGCATCGGGGCGCTGTTCACGCTCATCTTGCTGGCGCAGCTGATGGCAGGGCTGATCTTCAGCGGGTGCGAACTGTGACGAGGTCAAAGACCCGGAGATTGGCCGTCCGCCGGTGCGCGCCTTGGCCTGGCGCGGGCATTCCATTCCCGGCCGTCACCTCCCGGGCGGTCGCGCTGGTCTTGGCATCGTTGGCGCTTTGCACTGAGCTGCGGGCGAGCGAAATCCAGAAGGGTGAATACCTTACCCGAGCGGCCGACTGCATCGGCTGCCACACGTCCAATCCGAGCCGCCCGTTCGCTGGAGGCTATCGCGTGCCGACACCCTTCGGCGACGTATACTCGACCAACATCACACCTGATCCTGACACGGGCATTGGACGCTACTCCGCGGACGAGTTCGTGCGGGCCGTGCGGAAAGGTATCAGGCGCGACGGAGCCGATCTCTATCCCGCCATGCCCTATGACAGCTTCGCCGCGATGAGCCGCGAGGACGTGCTTGCGATCCGGACCTACCTCCTGGCGCAGCCGCCGATCTCGCAGCCGCAGCCGCGAAACATCCTGCCTTTTCCATTCAACCAGCGCTGGACAGTTGCGCTGTGGAAGCTCGCGAACCTGCATACCGGCAGTTTCACGCCCGATCGGAACCGGACCGCCGCATGGAACAGGGGAGCCTACCTGGTCGAGGTGCTCGGCCACTGCGGTGCCTGCCACACGCCAAGGAATGCGACGTTCGGCATGGATGAAGACCACAAGCTTGCCGGCGGCACCGCCGGCATCTGGCAGGCCTTCAACATTACCAGCGACAAGATCGCAGGCGTCGGCGACTGGAGCAACGAAGAGCTGTCTCGATTTCTCAAAACCGGCGCAGTGCCCGGGAAGGCTTATGCCGGCGGGCCGATGGCGGAAACGGTCATGAACAGCCTGCAACATCTTTCCGATGACGATATCCAGGCCATCGTCGCTTATCTCAGGGACGTGCCCGCCCAATCGGGAGACGAAAAGCAGCCGCGTTTCTCATGGGGTAACGCGGCCACGGTCGACGGCGATGCTGGAACCGAAGGGATGACGCAAGGCAGCGGGACCGCAGCCGGCGATGATCTCTATCGATCGCTCTGTTCGACGTGCCATGGGGCGAACGGAGGCGGATCGTCAGACGGATCCTATCCGTCCTTGACCCGCAACAGCACCCCCGGCGCGGCCACGCCCGAGGATGTCGCCATGACCATCCTTGAAGGCGTCAAAGCTGGCGACGTGGCGGGGCGTAAATCGATGGCGGCCTTCGGCGGCTGGCTGGACGATGGCCAGGTGGCAGCCCTTGCAAATTACGTCACCACTCGGTTCGGAAATCCCGACGTCAGCGTTACCGCGGCCGATATACGCCAGATGCGGGCCGGCTCGACAACAGGCCAGACAATCATGGTTCTGGCGGCTCAATCACTTGTGGCGTGCGCCGCCGTGTTGATGCTTGGGCTGCTGCTTCTGCTGGCAAGGCGCCTGCGCCGTCGGACCAGTTCAGTGCGCCTCATGTCCGCGCATAGAGATAGGCGGTGATGTCGCGCGCCTCTTGAGGCGACAGATTTGTATTGGGCATGGCCGTGTTCGGGTCTACGTCCCGCGCTCTGCTGATCCAGCGCATCATCGCATCCGGGCTGGCTCGCGATGCCCCGATATATCCTCTTTCGACGACGCCCTGCAGGGAGGGACCGACGGTACCACGGGCGCCGGGCACCCCCGGGATTTCGTGACATCCGCCACAGCCGTTGCGGATCATGGCCGGGACGGCTCGTTGAGGGTCGCCGCCGATCGCCTGCACAAGCGTGGTTTCTCGCAGACTGTTGCTGCGAACCGATCCGCTGGCGAAGACGGCAAAACCGATGACGACAGCCGCCGATGCTCCTGCCAACCACCAGAATCGGGGCGGCGCTTGCTTGGCGGCCTGCCGGTTCATCTGCGCTTACCGCTCTCAGCGCTCAATGCGCTGCCGAAGCACTGGTCCGGCAACGGATTGAGGAGCCGGCTCATTTATTACAGTTCTGCACATTCGATGTTGTCGTGCCGGTCGCGGTGTTGTTGTCGATGTCATTGCCTGCCGAATCTTTGCAGCGGTCAGTCATGCCACCTGATTTCGTTGTGGAATTTGTCGAATTTGTAGTGCTCGGATCGGAAGGATTCACGGACGTTCCAGAGCCGGTGCCGCTGTTGCCGCCGGTATTTCCAGACGTAGCGCCGGTGCCGTCGTTCGAGCCCGAACCGCTGTTGGAGCCGGAACTGTTCGACTGTGCCACTGCCGATGTGGCCAATGTGAGCGCGAGCACAGCGGCGGACAGAAGTTTGACGATCATGGTGGATCTCCTGGTTGGGTGTACCGCCACCAAACCAATCGTTTCCTGATATGTTCCCGGCGAAATCGTGTTCAGCAAGATTCTTGTGAAACAGGTTTTTGTGCCGGCACTGCAGACCGGCTAGCCGCGCGACGGCGGTCGATATAGGTGCGCCGCCTTGGCGTCGTCCGGCCGCGGAAGCAGCGCTGGCCGCATGCCCTCGCCTGAAGCATAGTTGCTCACTGGTGGCCGCTGCCCGCGTCCCCGACCAATGCCCGATCATCCCCGGATCGGAGACAGCTCAATCATCGCCATGAAAGTCATAGCAACGGGCCGAACACGAATATAGCCAGTAGAGCAAGAAAAATCACGGCGATAACTGCGATCGCCCACGTGACAATTCTTCTTGTCCCCCGTTGCTCCTGCTTGCGAGAGATATTTTCAGCCACAGTACGAAATCCTTGCTGCAAAACTCAACCGACGACAAGGCTCAGCGCCCGCATGGTCCTGCCGGACTGTTGGGCCGCGTCCTGGAATGGCCACAGCCGGGCTCACATGCCTACCAACCCTGCCGCCCGTACCAATCGTCGACATCGCGCCGCACGCGGTCCTTTTCGATGCCGTAACGCTCCTGGATCTTGCCTTCGAGTTGATCGCGCTTGCCGGCGATGCGGTCAAGGTCGTCATCGGTGAGTTTGCCCCACTGCTCCTTGACCTTGCCTTTCACCTGTTTCCAGTTTCCTTCCACGCGGTTCCAGTCCATGACACCGTTCTCCCTGTTTTGGAAAGGTCCGGAATAGGAAACGCAATCCAGTCAAGGATGTTCCTGGAAACAGCCAACGCGCTGCCCGATGCCGAATCGGTTGCCAGAGTTATCGCCCCTTGCGGTCCCCGGAAAGCGATGGGTCGCTGCTCATTGCCCAGCAAGCTTGCAGTTGCTGGGATAGGTTTCGATGGTGATGGCATCGCCCGCCGGGGTTTTCGCGTTCCTATAGCTGCGTCTGATCTCGACGTTCACGTCCGGCACCGTCGGCTCGTTTCCCGGAAAGAGACCAACCGACACGCTTGCGTGGACGGCAATCGGAGACGTGCTCACTGCCACCTTGGGCGCGCAGCCGAGCAGCGCAAGGGCCTGCGCATCCGCATCATCCTTGAGCTCCGGCTGCAGTGAATTCTCCACGCACGCCATGAGCGCCGCCGGGTCGGGCATCACTGAAGATGTTTCGCCTGAACCGTATATGGAGGTTGCCGTCACATCGGTCCCGTCGACGACGCCGGTCGTCAGGGTTTGCGCGGCGGGCAAAGTGAATGTGATATGTTCCGACGTCAGCGCCAGGTCGCCGCTGGCCCCGCCGGGATATGAAAGGGCGAGCGGTGCGGTCCAGCCCACGACCAACTTGTCTTCGCGCGCGCAGTCGATGGTGATGGATGCGGCGTCGGCGATGCGGGAAGCGCAGGCCAGCGCCATGAGCGCGCACAGCCCGGTGTGGCCAAATCTTTTGAAGTCGTGCACAGGCTTCATGATCCGAACCGGCTATTGCACGACAAGCTCGACGCGGCGGTTCTTGGCGCGCCCTTCGTCGGTGTCGTTGGATTCGATCGGGCGTGACAGGCCCGCCCCTTCGAATGAGAGCCGGGCGGGATCGATGCCGTAGCCGCCCACCAAGGCCGCGGACACATTGGCGGCGCGGCGGGTAGAGAGATCGAGATTATAGGCGGCGCTGCCCGCATTGTCGGTATGGCCAATGATCTTGAGGCGCAGCGCCGGCTTGTCGGTCAGCACCTTGGCGATCTCGTCCAAAGCCGGCTTCGATTCCGGCTTCACGGCGTCCTGGTTGTAATCGAACAGGATGCCATAAAGATTGACGCTGCCTTGCGAAGCGAGTGAATCCGACAGATCCTCGGGAGCCGCCGTCGCCACCTTTGCGGGATCCATGCCCTTGGCTTCCAGCACGCGCACGAAGACGACGGCCCTGTCCTTGTCCTCGCCGGCCATGGCGCTCACATAGATGGCACCTTCCGGCCGCTCGAGCTTGGCCAGGAGGTAGCGGACATGGTCGGCATAGGCGGTCGATATGCCATTGGTCGGATCGAGCTGTTCGCCCAGCAGGTAGAGGTCGCGCAGATTGCCGACCAGGCACTCCTGATCGGCGCAGGAGAAAAGGATGCTGAAGCCTTTCGCCTTGAGATCGGCCTCATAGCTGCTCGCGACCTCCAGCGAAGAACTGCCGGGCGGCAATTCATAGCGCAACTCGCTGGCTCTTCCCTGCTGCTTGAGCCATTCCGGCCCCGACCTGTCCTTCATGGCATTGCGCTCCAGCAGCGCGCCATAATCATGCGGTGACTGCAGGAACACCAACTCATCGAAATCCTTCGCCTTGCAATAGGCGATCGTCGCGCCCTGGAAACGTCCGACGAACGGATTGTCGGTGCAGCCTTCGGCATCTTCGGCCTGCGCCAGCAAAGAGGAGAGCGCCAGGCCAAGAGCCGTCAGGCCTATCCGAAGAATTCTAGTCCGGTACACATTCATCTCCTTCGACATGCTGGCCTTGTCGGCACGGCACGCACCGGCCGTTCTCCAAGTGATCATTGTGCGAGCAGGTCTGCTCCTCCTCTTGCTCCACAGGGGGGAACTCGCTCTCGCGGCATTTGCCGCGGCGGAACTCCGTGCCTTCCGGGCAACCTCTCGCCTGGTTCTTCTTGCCCCTTCGGTCGCGCACGCATTCACCGTCCTGCCGATGGAAGCCGTCGGGGCATTCAAACCTTCTCTTCTTGCCTCTTCGGTCGCGCACACATTCGCCGTCTTCCTTGCGAAAGCCGTCCGGGCATCCGAACCTTATCTTTATCTCGAAGGCGAGCATCTGCGGCGCCTGATCGAGCTTGCCGTTTTTGCTTTCCGCTTTCTGGACGGAGCAAGGCGCTTCATAGCAGACGTCGGTCAGCGGGGCTCCGGCATGGAGTTCAGTGGGGTGAAAGATCGAAACACCCGCCATGGCCACCATGCCCGCCAGTGTCGCGAAGAACGAGGGTTTCACGGATGCAATCTCCCGATGTCATTTCACTTGGCTCAATTGACGCGATCGATGCACTGGCCACTGGATTCCCTCGTGCCGGTCGGACACACGCAGCCGGACGACGTGCTGACCTGGTCGCCTCTGCATTGCTGTTGTTGCGGTTGCGGTTGCGGTTGCGGTTGTGGTTGTGGTTGTGGTTGTGGCGCGGGGTTGTCGTTCGGGCACTTGCTATACCGGCCATAGACGACCGTGCCGTCCGGACAGGTCTTCTTGCGGACAGGCCTGGTGCCCTGATCCGGCTGTTGTGGCTGCTGATTCTGGTCGCGGATCATGCGGCACCTGCCGCGCCCAAATTGATATCCCTCCGGGCAGCAGTTCGGATAGACCCCGACGGGCCGGTTGGCGGGACAAGATTGCTGTTCCTGCTGTTGATCGCGCATCGGACGGCACTTTCCGCGTCCAAACTGGTAGCCCTCTGGGCAGCAATTCGGATAGGCCCCGACAGGGCGGTCAGCGGGACAGAACCGTTGCCTTGCGCGATCGACGCAGACGCCGGTCGCGGCATCAAGCACCTGGCTCCGGCGGCACTTTACCTGGGCCGGCTGCGGGGAGCGGCATTTGCCATTGCGGTACTCGGTCCCTTGCGGACAGCAATTGGGATAGGCACCAACCGGCCGATCCGCGGGACAGATTCCTGGCTGCTGCTTGATCCTGTTGAGCACGCAGGCATTGCCCTCGGCATGGCTGCCGCGTTTGCAGGCGATGCACCGTCCGGTCCTTGCATCCTTCACAAGGCCGCTGCCGCACTTGACCTCTATGGGTGCCGTCTTCTGAGAACGGCATTTGCCATTACGATATTCCGTACCTTGCGGACAGCAATTGGGGTACGCCCCCATCGGCCGATCGGCGGGGCAGACCCTGGCCTGCACCTGCGGAGCCTGCTTGATCAAGCCAATTCCGCCGCTTCCTGGGCCGGCGGCCTCGCAGGCCTTGCCGGTCCATTTGGTGTTGGCGGGGCAGGCGCACAGGCCATTGCCGGCGAGGATCATGCCGAACTTGCAGGTGGCGGACGGGACGGCGAGGACCGGCGCCGCCTCGGGCGTGATCGGCTTCGAGGTGGAAGCGCCGCCGGTTCCGCTGCAGCTCTTGCCATCCCATCTGGTGTTGGGCGGACAGGCACAGATGCCATTGGCGAGCACCATGCCGCCTTGACAGGTCTGCACGGGCGGGATCAGGGAAACCGTCTTGCAGGACTGATCATTGATGCCGGGCGTTCCGTCCGAGACGTCGGCGCAATTCGAGAACCGGGCTGCCGAGGCATCGCTCGGCAGGCGCACGACCATGTTGAAGTTGCGCGGACCGAACTCGCTGCCTTCGGGGGCATCGAGATCGAGGCGCACGGGGCCGGGCGATGTGCAGGAGAACGGGATCTGCGTCGGCTGCGTCGCGCAGGGCAGTGGCGGCGTGATCGAGACGATCTGCGCCGAGGCAAGCCCCGTCAGTTTGTCGGAAATGGTGACCGGCGCGTTGTGGTCGATCGGCCCCGGATTGAACAGCCTGAGGGCGAAGTGGCAATCGCCGCCCAGGGTGCAGGATTGATCGCCGGTCTTGGTGACCTTGACGCTGAAGGGGTCGAGCTTGACCGACGCGCAGCCTTCATTGTCATTCGGATTGCTGTCAACCGGCGGTACTGTCGCGCATAAGGTGAGCGTATCGTTCTTCTTCCATGTCGCCCCGGCGATCACCACGGCATCGGCATCGAGGAATGTTTCCGGGGGCATCGACACGGCGCTCTGACACGCGACAGTCTGGGTGTCGCCATCCTTCTTGCTGCAGGCGCCGGTGCCTTTTACTGTGAGATCGGCATTGATGAACTGAACGATGCCATTCCGGACCTTGGCGTTGAATGGCGGCGGGCCGACGACCGTATCCGACCCATTGCTCTTCACGCTGACTCTGAAGCGGCACACTTCGTTGATGCCACACTCGCCAACGCCGTTCGGTTTGCCGTTGGGAGGGAGGACCTCGACCATCAGATTAGCGCCCTTATGCACCTCGTCCTTGATGGTGACGCAGCGGCCGGCGAAATCCCTGTCGAACGGACTGGGCTTGGCGTTGGCGGCCGGATTATAGTCGATGCAGTTCGTGTAGGTCGGAGAAACCCTCGAGGTTTTGACCAGCACCCGGCCGCTGAGCGTTTCGCCGGGTTTTAGAACATTCGTGCCCTTGTTGGTCGAGATGCATCCGACGGTGCCATTGGTGGTCGAGCACGCGAAGTCGCCATCGACGGTCTCGATCGTGGTGTCGGTGATGGGCTTGAAATCCTCCTTGATGACAAAGGGGCCGGAAGCAGCGTCAGTTCCGACATTCTTCAGCAAAATTCCGAAGGCGCAACTCGGCACGCAAGAGGTGGCCGCGGTGAATTTCTGGGCCCTGAGCAGCGGGCCTTTGACCAGCGGAATGCTGGCGCATGTCTGTTCGCCGCCCGCGAACGAAGCGCAGGTCTTGATCGCAGTCGCATTCGTTCCGCTGCCGGGCTTGAACGTCATCGACACGGGCACAGTCTTGCCGGGCGGAATTTTCGCCGTCACCGCGGAGGTGCAGGTTACGTCATTGCCGTCCTTCTTGCAGGAGATCGGCGCGGTCACACCGGGGACACTTGCTGCCTCGCCGCCGCCCTCCATCGCGATGTTGGGAAAGGCGCTGCCGTCCGGCTGCGAGAGATGGACGGTGAAGGAGAGCGGCCCATTGAACTCCGCCGCGTCGGCGGGATTGCTGACTGATGTCGTGAAGACGCATCCGCCGCCTATGTCCGAGCATTGCGCCACCGCCGGATTGTGCGCCAGCGCGAGGTTCTTGGGCTGTTCGGGCTGCGGCGCGGGCTGCAGCAGCCGGGCGGTGGCGCAGGACGGTGCAGCCGCGCCTTTCAGCGTGGCGCAGTTCTTCATTTCCTTGACCGCGCCGATGCCCTTGCCCAGATCGGCGGTGAGGGTGATGCTGACGGAGCTTTTCGCCGCGAGCGTGACCGCCGGGTTGGAGCAGATGAAACCCTGCCCCTGCCTGGCGCAGTTGAATTTGGGATCGGAGGCGGCCGAGACGGTGGCGCTGTTGAAGACGGCGCCGTCGCCGGTCACGTCGTCGGTGAACTCGACCGGTCCCTTGACCTCGGCATCGCTTGTGTTGGAAATCGTGACGTTGAAAACGCAGCGGTTTTCGACGCAGGTGGTGAATGTCTTCACCAGGCTGAGCGGCCCCGCGGTCGAGGCTTGCGGATCGACCTGGCCGCCGCCGCCCGGCGGATTGACCTCCTCGATGTTGACCACAGCGCATTGTTCCGGTGCCGGCTCCCGCACCTTGCCACCGCCACCGACGCCATCGCCCTCGTCCGCGCCGCCGGCATCGGCTCCGCCCGCGCCGGCATTCCCGTTGGCGGCGAGCTGGGCTTTGCAGGCATCGAGTTTTTTCTGCAATGCCTGCTTGAGCACATTGCCGGTCAGCGGGTTTATCTGACAAAAGGAGAACACGCCTGTAACCGTCGCCGTCTTCAGGGCGTCTTTGCAGTTCAGGGCCTTCATTTGATCGTTGATGGCGACCACGTCGTTGGCAACAGCGGGGCAAGCCGGTCTTGCGTCACTCTCGGCGACGCATTGCTTAAGCCTGTCGGCTCGTGCCTTTTCCTCCGCCTCAAACGCGGGATCAACCGTGCTGGCGCGTGACATGCAGAAATCGATGTGCTTCTGCACATCGGCCGACCAGCGGGGTTCGGGTCCCTTCATCCGGCACTTTTTCTCGCGGACTAAACTTGCCACCGTAGTCGCGCGGACGGCATATTTTTCACAAAATTTGCTGCTTTTGCACTGCCACCGGTTGCCCATACTCGTAAAGGTGCCGCGGGCACCCGCTCGATTGACCTGATTTCCGGTCGCGCTGCCGTCGGGATTGATCGTGCCCTCATAGTGGCCGGTGTCGCCATGTGCTGCCTTCCAAGCCACATCGAATTCGAATGTGTTTCCGACCACTCTCCCGTTGGTGACCTTGCCGAAGAACGCGCCGCCGCCATCATTCGGAAAATAAAAGACGTCGCCGACGACTTTACCACCACCAACCACACCTCTCTGGTCAGGATCGATCTGCATATGAGTGAAATGGAGTTCCAGGCCGTTGTTCTGCCGCATGGCGAAGGCGTTGTCCTGCAACTGCCATTGGGTGCATTCTTTCGTAACGCTCGACACGCCGTCGATATTGCCGCCGGGATTGTCGATGAAATGCAGAAGGCCCTTGCCCTCGGCGAGCGATGCTGATCGGAAGGCCGCATAAGTAATCAGCGGGCGCCGGCTCATCGGTACCGTAAGCTCGGCCTTCTTCTGCGGCACCGCGGCCGGGGACGTCATCGCGCAATTCTTCACCGTCCTGGTGCCGGCTGGCAGTTCGAGGTCGAAGCGCAGCGAAACGCTTCTTGATTCCTTCGGCCCGAGCGCCGTGGCCGCATTGCCGAACGAACATTTGACCGGCGGGCCACCCTTCTCGCAGGCGAAGGGTGGGGGCAGAGCATCGTCGGAAAGCTTGGCGCCCGCGACATCGATCGTGTCGGTGAAGGGTATGGGACCGGGCACCGGCGCATCGGTGGTGTTGGTGAGCGTGATCTCGAAGGTGCACGGTCCTTTGAGCGGGCAGCTTGCCGGGCCTTTCTTCGAAATCACCACCGGCCCGGTCTGCACCGGCATGTCCGGATCGAGCGGCAAGGTGGCGCAGGCCGGCGCCGCCGGCTGTCCGCCGGCGTCTCCGTCCGGCGGGTTGCCGCCCGCCTCTGGCGCGCCAGGCTCTGGCAGCTTGTTGTTGAGGGGTTCGTCGAAGGCAATCGCGGCCGTCGCCTCGCCGGCCAGCGGTCCAAAGGTGACAGCGGCCTTGCTCTGCACGAAATCGGCTTCGCCACCTTCGGTCGTGTCGATGGTAAAGGCGATCTTCATGGAGCGGCTTTCGCCGGGAGCCAAGGTGAGCTCCGGCTGTTGGCAATCGAGCTCCCGCCCATCGGGCTTGCATTGCAGGCCGGCCGGCACATTCAGGCTGGTAGGGGAATTCTTCGCCTGGCTCTGAGTTCCGACCGACAGGGTCTGTATGACCCGGAAGGGTCCAGTGACTGCATTGGCGCTGGTGTTGGTGACCTTGACCTCGAACTCGCAGGTCCCAGCCTTGGGCGAGCAGCTCGCCGGCACGCCCGAGGCCTGCACCGCAAGACCGTTCGCGTTGCTGGCCGTCGGCGGCGGCAGCGCGGCCGGCTGTTGATTGTTCGCTTTCTGCTGATTGCCTGGAGGCGGCGTCCCGCCGGCGAGGACCGCGCAATTCCTGACCTCTTTCGTTTCCGGCGGGGTATTCGGCGCGAAGACAAGGCGCATATCGAGCTTGCCGTTGGCGGGCACCGGCCCCGGATGCGTACAGGTGAAGGGCGCCGCCTTGCTGCATTGCCAAGGTGCGTTGGGTTCGCCGGTCAGCGTCGCCTGGGGCGCCTCGATCTGCTCGTTGATCGTGATGGGACCTGGAACTTCTGGCCCGTCGTTGCTGACTTCGATGTTGAAGGCGCACCCGCCCTTGGGGGAGCATTTCGGCACGGTGCCCGTCTTGGTCAGCGTGAGCTTGCCGCGGGTCTGGCCGCCGTCACCTTCAACATCGGGAAAGCCGGTCCCGCCGCCGCCGTCAACGCCTGGAAAGCCGGGCTGGCCGCCGCCGCCCTCGACACCGGGAAAGCCAGGTTGGCCGCCTCCCGGTATACCGGGAAACTGTTCGTCCGAGGCTACGGCTGGGAATCCGCTGCCGCCTTCGCATTGCGAGAGAACGGCAACGCCGCCGGCATGGCCGCGCGCCGCCGCATCATCCTGAGCCGGATCAAGGGCAACGAAGGCAGTTGGAACGTCTGCGCCGGCAGCAGCCTGAAACTGGCTTGCCGCACCAATCTGCAGACCATGGACAGGCTTTTGCCGATCCAGGACATCGCCGGAAGCAAGCAGCGTTCCGCCGCAGGCGGTGAGGTCGAGGCTGCCGTCGGGCTTGTAGGCATATTGCAGCGCCACGCCGCCGCTGGCATCGCGCCGCTCGATGGACTGACCAACAGGATAGGTGAGCGTATCCAGTTGCCAGGCCGATGCTGTTTGCGGATCGTCCGGGGCTTCGGGCGCATAGCGGATCACATCGGTGGGGCCGCCACTGACAAGTGCCGCAAAATCACCTGCATTCTGCACCGCATTGCGCAGCGCCAGGACCATGTCGCCGCTGTTGTCGAAGACTATCGCCGTGACCGTGCCGGGCTGCGAGGCGTCGACGCCGACCTCGATGCGGGCATCCGGCATGAAGGAGCCATCCTCGGCGAGGCCGACGGACCAGATTTCAGGACCTTCCGCGACAGCGTAATAGAGCCGCTTCCCGTGCACCGCCATGCCGTCGATCCGGCGCGCATTCTGCGTAAAACCCCAGGTCGACGGATTGGCCGCGTCGAAGTCCGGAGACGTGACGTCGAGCTGCTTTGCATCATCGGCGACGGCCTCCTTGCCCGCCAGCGGCCCGCCCTGCAGTCCATGATCGAACTGGCCGGCATCGGTGCCGGCAGTCGGGCCCTTGAGCTGATGAACTAGCCCGGTGTCAAGGTCGGAAACATAGAGCGAACGGCTCGCGGGATCGAAGGCAAGGCCGCCGATGCCGGGCCCGCTGTTGATCGCGCCTTCCTTGGAGAGCTCCGCATAGAGGCTGGCCTCGCCCGTCGCGCTGTCTATCTTCCAGATCGCCCCGGCGCCGCCAAAGGGGGCCTTGCCGAACAGACCCTCCATGAACTGGGCGCCGGGAGCCCCTCTCGTCAGCCGGTCGGGCTGTCCGTCGCCGTCCTTGTCGGGGCCGACAATATAGAGGCCAAAGGCGGACGTGGCTGCCGCATAGAGGCCGGGCGTGCCGCGCTCGTCGGCCGGGAGCGTGTCGAAAACCAGCCCGAATACATGGCCGATATCCCCGGCCTTGAAGTCCTTGCGCAGAGGCAGATTAAGCTGCTGGCCGGCCAGCGGCGCGGCAACGAGGCTTCCGTCATAGATGCGCAGCGTGACCCCGTCGGGATCGATGACGGTCTTGGAGAGGGGATCCACGCCTGGCGGCAGCCCCTCGACCTGAAGCCTGACCCCGGCAAAGCCGGAGGCCGCGATATCGCCCGGCTTCAAAACATTCTGCGTCTGGGTGTCCTCGGCCGTCTGGGTGTCCTCGGCACGAGAGGCGGGGGGCATCGACAGCAATGCCACTGTGCCGACAAGCGATGCAATCGCCAGCCAAAACCCAAGGATGAGGAAGGAGCGCGCGAAAGGTAATGCTTTCGGCATTGCCGAGACCCCGACTTAGCGACTGTCCTTGCTCTTCCGGATCAACCGCGAGGAGTGTCGCCTCTCCCCCGCAAGGCACGGCATCGATCCAGAGCCGAGCTGAAAAATGCCGTTAAAAGCCAGGGTCGCCTAGTCATCATATGATGCTAAAATGAGCGCGAGGCAGGGGGCTGCACCAACTTCAGCACGCGGGCCACGAGGCCATGCTCGGCGATAAAGGCCTGGTAGTCCCGATAGATCGGGTCGGCGCTCAAATGCCGTTCCTCGGTCCTGGCGCGCAGGTAATAGACAAGATTGGCGGCGCCCAGCATCAGGCAGGATTGAACCGCCGTGAGCCAGCCCGCACCAGCGACGAACGGCACCGAGATCAGCCACCAGCAAAGATTCTTGCTCAGATAGGCCGGATGTTTCACCCAGCGATAGGGGCCGTTGGTGATGATTCCACGATGGGTGAGGTTGGAGAATCGCAGGCCGAAGGCCGCCGTCGACCAGACATAGATGAAAACCAAGAGCAGAATGGCGCTGCCCCATAGTACATAGAGCCAGGGATAGGGCGCCAGGACCTTGTCCCAATGGAGCTCGTCCAGTTCATATTGAATGTAGTGCCCCTGCGCGTCCACAAACGGCCGGTAGCAGATGAGGCAGATGGCCCAACCACCAATCGTCGGCTCGGTGCTCCTTATGTGACTGTCGATCACCCGCAACGTCAGCGTATAGGCAATCACCGCCAAGAGCACATCCAGAAGGTAGAAGACATCGATGAGCCGGGCGAAGACATCCCGGAAGTCCCACTGCGGGAACAGCGGCGCCGACCACAGCGCGCCGAGATCGTTATTGGCATAGACGAACATCAAGGGCAGGAAGAAAGCCTTCACGAGCCAACCCCGCGCGTGGGCGGCCAGCATGCTCCAGTTCGCCGGACGGTTCCCGGCGAGCAGCAGAGGAAGCTGCGCGTAGGCATCGAAGGGATCGCGCTGCCGGCGGTCGACATGGAGAATGTAGAAAGGCGAAGCGACAATGAGGCCCGGCAGCAGATACAGAGCGGCGTCCTTGAACGGCTGATAGAAGGCGTCGCCATATTCCGGCAGGAGGGCGTATAGCCCCGCAATGCACCCAATGGTCATCCAGAAGCCGACGAGCTTGTGAACAAGCCGCAGCGGATCGACAGGCCGGATCGCGTCCCGCGCCAGTTCCGTGGTGGGATTGAGCTGGACACGGTGGACGAGCAAGTCCACGGCCAGCATGACGGCGGCCGACAAGACCAACACGGCGAGCGTCTTGAGATGGGCAGCTTCAGTCCAGTCGCGCAAAAGCCATACGTTTGCGAGGGCCATGAGCACGCCTGCCATACCGGTCCATTGGCCGCTGGCCGAGCCGGGACATGCCGGGACCGGGGCGGCAGGGTTCTTTTCGCCGCCTTGGGCATGGACACTCTGGTCCACTGGAACATCCATACACGTCTGCCGCCGGACGTCCATTCGATCAAGTCCTGCCGAGCTGACTGAGCTGGATTATCCGCCGCCCAATCCACCCGATGTGCCGCCGCTGGTGTTGCCGGACGTGCCACCGCTGGTGTTGCCGGACGTACCACCACTGGTGTTGCCGGACGTGCCACCACTGGTGTTGCCGGACGTACCACCGCTGGTGTTGCCGGACGTGCCACCACTGGTGTTGCCGGACGTGCCACCACTGGTGTTGCCGGACGTACCACCGCTGGTGTTGCCGGACGTACCACCGCTGGTGTTGCCGGACGTGCCACCACTGGTGTTGCCGGACGTGCCACCGCTGGTGTTGCCGGACGTGCCACCGCTGGTGTTGCCGGACGTACCACCGCTGGTGTTGCCGGACGTGCCACCACTGGTGTTGCCGGACGTACCACCGCTGGTGCCGCCGGACGTACCACCACTGGTGTTGCCGGACGTACCGGAACTCTGTCCGGAAGTGCCCGACGTGCCGCCCGATGTGCCGCCACTGGTGTTGCCTGACGTACCGGAACTCTGTCCGGAAGTGCCCGATGTGCCGCCGGACGTACCGCCCGACGTGCCGCCACTGGTGTTGCCGCCCTGCCCGGAAGAGCGTGGGCTCTGTCCGGAGGTACCCCATATGCCTGAGCTCGAGTGTCCAGACGAGCTGGAGGAGGAACGGAGCTTTTTGTGTTTTCCCGAATCCGTGACGAGCACAAAAAAGCGTGAACCTCCGCACCTTCCATGCTCCAGGGTGCCTGGGCAGCGATCATAGGTTGTCTTCGCTGTCGCTATGAATTGCGGAAAGCCCACGATCGCCACGGCCGCGGCCGCCGCCACTCCGATGAAATAGATCGCCGTCTTCATGAACGCCTCTTTGGCCATATTTCGGTGGAAGAGGTCCGGGCCCATCCGGGAACCACACCGGTCAACTCCAATGCAGAACATTGCCGGGAAGAGTGCGAGCCGCCTAGTCACCATATGATGCTAAAATGACTCGGAGTCGGGGCCGCGATCGCGCTTGCGGAAAGCCCGTGCAAGTCGGACATCACGCGCAATCGCCTAGATCCGATAGCTCATTGCTGGAATGGATGTGCCGATTTCAAAAGCGCAACAAGCTGGCTTTGTTGATTCGTTCCCGTCTTGCGAAAGATACGGTTCAAATAAGTGCGCACGGTCGAGAATTGCAGGCCGGCTTCAGC